>NZ_JBEOVN010000101.1:0-26228 GCF_040295565.1 Streptomyces sp. NPDC002785
CGCCGGACGGCTGAAATCCCAGCCCGTCCGGCGACCGAGGGCGCACCCGGTCAGGCGGGCAGCTGGGCCTCGATGGCCGCGATGAGCTCCGGCGCCTGCGGCTCCGTGCCCGGGCGCAGGCGCGCGACCGGCTCGCCCGCGGGCGAGATGAGGAACTTCTCGAAGTTCCACTGGACGTCACCGGCCTCGCCGTCCCCGTCCGCGAGCCCGGTCAGCTCGGCATAGAGGGGGTGGCGCCCTTCGCCGTTCACGTCGGTCTTCTCCAGCAGCGGGAAGCTGACACCGTACGTCGTCGAGCAGAAGGTCTGGATCTCCTCCGCGCTCCCCGGCTCCTGGCCGGCGAACTGGTTGCACGGCACGCCGAGCACGGTGAAGCCGCGGTCCGCGTACTCGTTCTGGAGCCGCTCCAGGCCCGAGTACTGCGGGGTGAGTCCGCACTTCGACGCGACGTTCACCAACAGGACCGCCCGGCCGCGGTAGTCGGCCAGGGAGGTGGGCTCGCCGGTGAGCGTGCGCAGGGGGATGTCGTACAGCGTCATGAGCTCTCCTTGTGAGGATGACTTCCACGGTCATTGTCACGCCCACAAGTTGATCGGCACGAACCCGATCGCCCGGATTCAGCCTAAGGGCTGTCCCGCCAGGGATTACGGGACAGCCCTTAGGACGGCTTTTCCTACAATGATGTGGACGGGCTCGCCGACCGATCCGATGTTTCCTGCGCGGAGCCGACCGCCTTGTAGTAGAAGGTCGTCGGTTTCAGGGTCCCTGCCGGGTCGACGGCGTAGTCCGGAATCCATCCGCACTCCGTCCAGCCCGCCGAACGGTAGAGCTGTTCGGCAGGACTGCCGCTCTCGGTGTCCAGCACGAGCAGCCTGACCCGCGCATCGGCGGCAGACTGCTCGGCGGTGGCGAGCAGTGACCGGCCGAGACCCTGGCCGCGGGCCGACGGACGGACCATCAGCTTGGCCACCTCCGCACGGTGGCGGGCGTTCGGCAGCGGAGCCCGGACCAGGCCGATGGTCCCGGCCACCCGCTCCGCGTCCCGGGCGATCCAGACCTGAAGATGTCCGGCGTCGACGGCCCCTGCCCTCTCCCGCCACCAGGCGGCGGCCACGTCACGGCCCAGCGGCGCGAGAAATCCCACCGACGATCCACCGTTCACGGTATCCACCAGGAGGGCAGCCAACTCATCGGCGTAGGTGACCAGTTCGGGTCCGGAGGCCAGGAAGATCTCGGTCATGAGGCGGGTCCTTTCACGGCAGGACGATCACCAGTGCGTAACGGACCTGCTCCGGTCCCGGGCAGTGGAAGTGCGAAGGACCGCGCAGCCGGAAGCGCAGACAGTCGCCGCTGCGCACGGTGTGCACGGTGCCGTCGACAGTGATCTCGACCGTCCCCTCCAGTACCCAGACATGCTGCTCCACACCGGACACGGGTGCGTTCTCGTACGCGATGGCGGCCCCGGCGTCGAGAGTGCCCTCGATGACCTCCGCGCGCAGGCCGGTGTGCGGAGGTGAGACCGAGCGGCGCACGAAGCCCGACGCCTCGTCCCGCCACACCGGTTGACGCGCGGCGGGAACCAACTGCGGTGGTTCCGCCTCCACCTCCATCAGCAGCCGGGACATCGTCCGCTCGTAGACCGTGCACAATGTGCCGAGCAGGGCGGCGGTCGGACTCAACTCGCCGCGCTCCAGCCGGGACAGTGTGGAGCGGCTCACCCCGCTGTGCCGGGACAACTCATCCAGCGACCAGCCGCGTTCGGTACGCAGTTCGCCCAGCCGTGCGGCGAGCCGGGCGTCGACGGAGCCGGGCTCCGCCCCTCCGAATTCTCTCACGGCAGAGACAATATCCCTGATCGGAGAAAAACTGTGTCATGGGCGATGGCCGGACGCGGTTGTTCTGCTGACCGGGTGCTGTCGTGCCACGCTTGTTTCGGGGAGGCCCCGGCGTGCCCACTTGGTCTGCCGGGTTGCTCTGCTACCCGAGGAGGCCGATATGGCCAGTGCCAGCAACGGGCCGAGTGTGGCGCGTGACACCACCCCGAGTTCGCATCATCCCTTCCGGTACGGCTGGACCACCTTCGCGGCCGTTCTGATGATCTTCGGCGGAGCGATGGCGGCCTTTGAAGGGATCGCCGCCATCGCCAAGGGCAGCGTCTTCGTCGCCACGCGCAACTATGTGTTCCAGTTCAGCCTCACCGGCTGGGGCTGGATCCACCTCCTTCTGGGCATCTTCATAGTCCTCGCCGGTGTTGCGCTGCTCACCGGGGTCGCATGGGCACGCGCCGTGGGCATCGTGCTCGCAGGCATGAGTGCACTCGCGAACTTCCTGTGGCTGCCCTTCTATCCGTTCTGGTCCATCGTGCTCATCGCCATCAACGTCGTCATCCTCTGGGCGCTGTGCGCGGGTCCGCAGGAGGAAGGGGCCTGAGGTCAGGGCCTGCCCGTCATTCTCGATCCGGTCGAGAGCCGGCACCCGTCGGCGAGTCGGGTGCCGGAGGTACGACGACCGATGACGGAGCGAGCCTGAGCGTGACGACATAGGAGATCACGACCGAGACGATCACCAGCGGCATGACGGTGAGGCCCTCGGACCCCAGCAGCAGGGTGGCCAGCAGCACCGAGGTCATCGGCAGCTTCAGCATCGCCACGCACATGGCGCCGATGCCCATCGCGAACCCCGACGTCAGGTTCAGCCCGGGGAGATGGGACAGCGCGATCCCGCACGCCGCTCCTACGAACATCGCCGGAAAGACGGGGCCTCCCCGGAAGCTGCTCAGGGACGCGCAGTACGCCAGCGCCTTGCAGAGGGCGAGCATCAGGAGCGTGGCAACCGAGTAGCCCGCGCTCTCGGAGAGCAGCGGGTCGAGCGCGCTCTGTCCGGAGTACAGCACCCCGGACGCGTCCCTTCCCGTGCCCAGTGCGTACCCGAACGCCACCAGCCCGACGACCAGGCCCATGACCACGGTGGCCACCACCGTCCGCCGTTCGACCCGAGCCTGCAGGAACAGGGCGAGCCGCTGAATGCCCGTACCGGCGAAGCCCGCCGCGAGGCCCAGCACAACCGCCCAGCCGAACTGCGCGATGTCGGTCTCCTCGGCGTGGGGCACGTGGTGGAGCGCCAGGGAGTACGTCCCCAGGCCGGTCCATGAGCCAAGACCGGTGAAGATGAGCGCCCCGATACCGGCGGCGAGCAGGCCCGGCACCAGGACCATCCCGAGCATCATCCCAGCCAGCCCTGAAGCCTCCATCAGGAGAAAGGCGCCCAGGAGCGGCGACCCCAGGAGTGCGCTGATGGCGGCGAAGCTCCCCGCAGCCGCCACCACGGCACTCGCCTTGGGGTTGATGCCGGGCTTCACCAGACGCACCGCGTACATGGCCAGACCGCCGCCGAGCGCGATGAGGGGCGCCTCGGGACCGAGTACCGCCCCGACGCCCAGCGAGGCGAGCGCCGCGAGTGCGACGCCGGGCAGCTCCACCGCCATGGGCGCTCCCGTGTTCATGAGACCGTCGGCGGGCCGGTGGCCGCCGTTCCCGGGGAGGTGGCGGACGGTCAGCCCGACCAACAGGCCGGACACGGCGAGCAGCGGCACCGGCCACCAGGAGGGCGTACCGGTGAAGCCCAGCGCCTTGGGCAGGTCGTCGTAGGTGAGCGACTGGAGTTCGTGGACGAGAGCGAGGAAGCCGAATGCCGCAGCCGAGATCGGGATTCCGAGAATCGCCGCCACCACGAGGAGCATGGCGTAAGCACGCGTGCGGATCAGTTTGAAGGGGTCCGGCGGCGCAATGGTGGGCGCTGCGACGGGCTTGGCCGACATGAACGTTGTCTCCTCAGCGTCGGAACCCATCCGGAACACGCTCTTCCGCAAGCGTCCACAAGGAGTTAGCACAATGCGGGGACATGGCCGTGTTGCACCCGCTGTGTGCGGGTGATTGATTTTCGTGCCGCCATTCGCTCGGGCCGGCGCCGTGGGCGAGCCATCGCCCACGGCGTCACAACGGCCGAGGCCGCCGTGCGATGTGAGCACGCGTCATGTCGCCGGAGGCCTGCCCCCGGCCGAGGGAAGCCGGCCCGCGCGTACCGCGTCGACGAGCGCCCGGTGGTCCCGCTCGTTCTGGTCGGCGTACTTCTCGGCGAAGTACGCCAGCGCACGGTCGAACGCGCGGCCGCGCCCCAGATAGGCGGCTATCGCGATCCGGTCGCCGGATCGCGCGTGGGCGCGGGCCAACGTGGCGCCGCAGACCTCGCCCAACACCCGCATGCCCGTCGGCGCCATGTCCGTCGGCTCGACTCCGCCCTTCCAGTCGCGCAGCTGGCGTACGTAGAAGTCGCGGCGCCGGCCGTCCATGCCGTCGACCCGTGCATGGCCGAGGAAGATGTCGCTCGCCGCCTGCATCAGCCGTTGTCCGGCGACCACCCGCTCGCCCTGGTTCCGGTAGATGCTCGCGCCGGCGTGCGGCGCGAGCACCGAGGTGTCGGCCTCCTTGGCCTGGAGGAGGAGCGGGTCGTCGCCGTCCCTGCCGAGCAGGAGGATGATCCAGCATCGCGTGCCGACGCTGGCCACGCCGACCACCTTGCGCGCCATGTCCACGAACCGGAAGTCCGCCAGCAGGGTCCGCCGATCCGACGGAAGACTGCGGCCGTAACGCCCGATCAGCCCGCGGAAGAGTTCCTGAAGAGCATTGCGCTCCACATCCGGGAGCAGATCGGCGACCGGTACGAGCAAAGGCGCGTCCGCGGCGATCCGTGGCTGCCCGTCCACCGTCTCGGTGAGTTTGTCGAAGGCCTGCAGACTGTCCCGCGTGCGGGCCTTCGCTGCGGCCCGGGCCAGGTTCTTGCGGCCCCCCTTCGCCAACTGTCCGGACGTCAGGGTCCGGAGGCGTTCGATGTCGATCCGCGCGTACCAGACGTCGAGGTTGCGCATGCCGGCGAACCGGATCATCGACTCCCGGTACGACCGCACCGTGGCCGGCACGATGTCCGCGCGTTCCCTGTCCGTGAAGCCGTTAGCCCGCCCCGCGACGGCGAAGCTGGCCGCCAGCCGCTTGACGTCCCACTCCCAGGGGCCGGGCAGTGTCTCGTCGAAGTCGTTGATGTCGAACAGCAGGTTCCGCTCGGGCGAGGCCAGCAGCCCGAAGTTCAGCAGGTGGGCGTCCCCGCACAGTTGGGCCCTGATCCCGGAATCCCCGGTGGTGGCCAGGTCGGAGGCCATGATCGAGGCGGCGCCTCGGTAGAAGTGCAACGGTGACTCGGTCATCCGTCCGTAGCGGATCGGGACGAGTCCGGACACTCTGGCCGCGGACTGTGCCTCCAGGATGTCCAGCGGGTCCGGCCGGTCCGCCGGCGGCTCGAACTCGGCATGGCTGGAGCGTGGCGTGTCACGCCGGGCCGCCTTGCCGCGAGCCGCTCGCTGTTCGGGCGTCGCGTGCGGTGCGGTACGGAGCATCGAGGTGGCGTCCTGGGGCATCCGAGACCCTCCTGACTGCTCCGCACCGTGCGTCCTGCGTCCGATCATCGCGGGTCAACCGGTTTCCGGCATTTCCGGCGTCATCCGGGCGGCTCGTACATCACGCTCCGTGGCCCCGCCTCTCGCTCGTCACGGCCGCGCGAAGCCTCGACGAGGCGCCGGACCGGGAGCGCGACCGGGAGCGCCGCTGACAGCGACGACCAGCAGGCCGACGGCCGCCGGGACCGGGGACCCGAACCGACCGGCAAAAATGCGGACCCGCCCCGCTTGCCGTCCGCGCGCGACAACCATCCGCGGCGGCGACGGACCGGAGGGGGCGGCTCGCACCCCTGGGCCATGGGAGGGACCCGCTGTCCGTCCGATGGCGTAACGGGGCACGTACCCGTGCGCGTGCGGCACCGAGATGCGCCGCGGCCCACCCGCTGGTGCAATGGCCGAGGCCGTGGTCTCCGGCGGAACCGGGGCGGTCGAGATGCTGAGGAGCTGGCGTGAGCAGCGAGAGCGACGAGACGGGACCGATCGACTACCTGGTGGTCGAGTTCCCGGCGGGAAGCCGGATGACGGGAGAAGGACTGCCCCTGCTGGTCGACCTGGTCGACCGGGGCATCATCCGCATCCTGGACCTGACGTTCATCAGGAAGAACCAGGACGGAACGGTCGAGGGCGTGGAACTCGCCGAGCTGACCGGGAACGGCGGCGATGCCCTGGCCGTGTTCGAAGGGGCGTCCTCCGGCCTGCTCGGCCAGGACGACATCGCCGAAGCGAGTGCGGTCCTCGAACCCGGCAGCGCTGCCGGAATCATCATCTACGAGAACGTGTGGGCGGGACCGTTCGCGGCCGCGCTGCGCCGCTCCGGAGGCCGCCTCGTCGCCAACGGGCGTATCCCGATCCAGGAGGTCCTGGCCTCGCTCGACGCGGCCGAGTCCACGGTCTGAGCCGTTACCGGCCCCATCGGGCGACGGTCCGCGCGGATCCCCGGCCGGGGCCGACCGTCCCCGCAGACAGTCAAAGGAGATACACCATGCCAGGCCTTCTTCGCGGCGTCGCCCGTACAGCGGTGATCGCCGGAACCGCCACCTCGGTCTCCAACCGGGTCTCCCGGCGACAGGCGGGCCGCTGGGCGCGGCAGGACGCCGCGCAGGCGCAGGCCGCCCCCACAGCGCCTGTGCCGCACGCTCCCACGTCTCTCGCGCCGGAGGACGAGATGAGCAACAAGATCGCTCAGCTCAAGGATCTCGGTGACCTCAAGAGCCAAGGAGTGCTGAGCGACAGCGAGTTCGCGGCCCAGAAGGCCAGAATCCTCGCCTCCTGACCAGTCCGGGCGCACCACCCGCCGCTGCGGCTCACTGCCTCCTGTCGTCCCAGGGAGTGCCCATCCAGCTGTCGAAGGTGCGGATCAGCGCCGTCAGCGCGGCTGCGAGCCGCCAGTCGACCCAGGGCGCGTGGACATGGATCTCGTCGTCGTCCGACCGGAACTCCAGCGGCACCTCCTGGCCGGCCCGCCAGATGACCCGACGCGGCCCGCGCGCCGCGTCGCCGTTGCCGCTCAGCAGGCTGCCCACGCAGATGGCAACCTGGACGGGGAGCAGCAGCCACCACACGTACCACCAGAAAACCCGGCCCTTGAGGCCGACCGCTTCCGGGCAACCGGGCTGGGCGACCGTCCAGCGCGTCCGCAGCCCCTTGCCGGATAGGGCCTTCTCGCGGACGAGCGTGCCGATGAGTTCGCCCTGTGCGCCCAGCACCTGGTACGTGGCGACGCCATCGGCCGCGGACGTGGTGACCACGGTGGCCAGCCGTGCCCGGCGCTCGGGGTCGGCCCACAGGACGAAGGAACGCGCCCCCGTCTTGCGGGCCGCGAGATAGGCCGGTATCCCGCCCGGCGGCAGCTCGCGCTCCACATGGGCGACCACCCGGGACGCGCCGCCGGGCTCGTCCGCGAACTTGACGACATGGCCGATGGGCGTGCCCCCATCCGGGGCGATGTCCTGTTTTGCCTTCTTGTCCCTCTTCGGCCGGGGGACCGACTCCAATGTCAGCACACTGCTCACCCGCGAACTCCTCCGTTGTATGCCGTTCGGAAGTCGCACAGTAGACGGGCATCTTGAGAGGATCGATTCGTGGAGTCCGCTGAACCCTTCCCCGAATCCGGCATCGAGCCCTTGCCCGAGGACGGTCCGACCGACCGGACCGCCCGCCGACGGGTGGTGCGCTGCCGCATGTGCGGGCGCCCGCTCACCGGTACGGAGTCACGCCGCACCGGCCTCGGCCCCGCCTGCGACGCCAAACTGCACCCGGCGCCCCCGGACATCCGCACCCGCCGCCACAAGGTCGAGCAGGACCCGCTCCCCGGCATCTGAGCCCGGGCACGGCTACTCGCCCAGGCGGCGGAACAGCCCCTCCTGCACCACGGACACCAGCAGATTGCCCCCGCGGTCGTAGATCCGGCCGCGCGCCAGCCCCCGTCCGCCTGTTGCGATCGGCGACTCCTGGTCGTAGAGGAACCACTCGTCCGCACGGAACGGCCGGTGAAACCACATCGCGTGGTCCAGCGATGCCATGTCGAAACCGCGCGGACCCCACAACGGCTCCACCGGGATACGCACCGCGTCGAGCAGCGTCATGTCACTGGCGTACGTCAGCGCGCAGGTGTGCACCAGCGGGTCGTCGCCCAGCGGGCCGACCGCACGCATCCAGACCGCACTGCGCGGGTCCGCGCCCTTGGTCTCCTCCTGCGTCCAGCGCAACCGGTCGACGTACCGGATGTCGAAGGGCTGCCGGCGGGCCATGCGCTCCAGCGCCTCCGGAAGCGCCCCGAGGTGCGCACGCACCTCCTCGGCGACGGTCGGCAGCTCCTCGGGGTCGGGGACCTCGCGGGCGGGCGGCAGCTGGTGCTCGAATCCCGCCTCCTCCGGCCGGTGGAAGGACGCCGTCAGACTGAAGATCGTCCGGCCCTGCTGGACGGCAGTGACCCGGCGAGTGGTGAACGACCGGCCGTCCCGGATGCGCTCGACTTCGTAGACGATCGGCACACCCGGACGCCCAGGTCGCAGGAAGTAGGCGTGCAGCGAATGGACAGGCCGGTCCCCGTCGGTGGTACGGCCGGCTGCCACAAGCGCCTGTCCGGCGACCTGCCCGCCGAAGACCCGCTGCAGCGACTCCTGGGGGCTGCGCCCACGGAAGATATTGACCTCGATCCGCTCCAGGTCGAGCAGATCGACCAGGCGCTCGGCGGGGTTCGTCATGCGGTTCGTCTCCACTCTCGCAGCGGCGCCGCTCCCACGGCGTACGCCCTCACAGCTGACCGACGGAGGTGACGCGGACGACGGCCCGGCCCTCCTCGTCGGAGGCGGCCAGATCGATTTCCGCGCTGATGCCCCAGTCGTGGTCGCCGTTCGGGTCGGCGAAGGTCTGCCGGACCCGCCACAGGCCGTGCGCGGCGTCCTCGTCGATCTTCAGCAGCTTCGGCCCGCGGGCGTCCGGGCCGGTGCCCAGGTCCTCGTACTCGTCCCAGTAGGCGTCCATCGCATCGCCCCACGCGTCCTCGTCCCAGCCCGCGTCGCCGTCCAGCCCGCCGAGCTCGCCGACCCTGTCCAGCGCGGCCAGCTCGACCCGGCGGAACATCGCGTTGCGCACCAGCACCCGGAAGGCGCGGGCGTTGGCCGTGACCGGCTTCACCTCGTCGGCCCGCTCCTGCGCCTCCTCGGCGGTCTCCACCTCCGGGTTGGCGAGCTGCTCCCACTCGTCGAGGAGGCTGGAGTCCACCTGTCGGACCATCTCGCCGAGCCAGGCGATCAGGTCCTCCAGGTCCTCGGACTTGATGTCGTCCGGAATCGTGTGCTCCAGAGCCTTGTACGCGCTCGCGAGATAGCGCAGCACAATGCCCTCGGTGCGGGCCAGCTCGTAGTTGGAGGTGAACTCCGTGAACGTCATGGCGCGTTCGTACATGTCACGGATCACGGACTTCGGTGACACCGGGTGGTCGCCCACCCACGGGTGGCTCTTGCGGTAGACGTCGTACGCGTGCCACAGCAGCTCGCTCAGCGGCTTCGGGTACGTGACGTCCTGGAGCAGTTCCATGCGCTCCTCGTACTCGACACCGTCCGCCTTCATCTGCCCGACCGCTTCGCCGCGTGCCTTGTTCTGCTGGGCGGCGAGGATCTGCCGTGGGTCGTCGAGCGTCGACTCGACGACGGAGACCATGTCCAGCGCGTACGAGGGAGAGTCGGGGTCCAGCAGGTCGAACGCGGCCAACGCGAAGGTGGACAGCGGCTGGTTGAGCGCGAAGTCCTGCTGGAGATCGACGGTGAGCCGGACGATACGGCCCTCCGCGTCCGGCTTGTCGAGCTGCTCCACGACACCGCCGTCCAGCAGCGAGCGGTAGATCGCGATGGCCCGGCGGATGTGACGCAGCTGCGCCCTGCGCGGCTCGTGGTTGTCCTCCAGCAGATGCCGCATCGCCTCGAAGGCATTGCCGGGACGTGCGATCACGGACAGCAGCATGGTGTGCGTGACCCGGAAGCGGGAGGTCAGCGGCTCCGGATCGGACTGGATCAGCTTGTCGAAGGTGGTCTCCGACCAGGCGACGAAGCCCTCGGGGGCCTTCTTGCGGACCACCTTGCGCTTCTTCTTCGGATCGTCGCCGGCCTTCTTGACGGCCTTCTCGTTCTCGATGACGTGCTCGGGCGCCTGCGCCACGACGAAGCCCGCCGTGTCGAAACCGGCCCGGCCCGCGCGGCCCGCGATCTGGTGGAACTCACGGGCGCGCAGCGTACGGACACGGGTGCCGTCGTACTTGGTGAGCGCCGTGAACAGCACTGTGCGGATGGGCACGTTGACGCCGACGCCGAGGGTGTCCGTACCGCAGATCACCTTCAGCAGACCGGCCTGGGCGAGCTTCTCCACCAGGCGCCGGTACTTCGGCAGCATGCCCGCGTGATGCACCCCGATGCCGTGGCGCACATAGCGGGAGAGGTTCTGGCCGAACTTGGTGGTGAAGCGGAAGTTGCCGATCAGATCGGCGATCTTCTCCTTCTCCGCCTTGGTGCACATGTTGATGCTCATCAGCGACTGCGCCCGCTCGACGGCCGCGGCCTGCGTGAAGTGCACGATGTAGACGGGCGACTGCCTGGTCTCCAGGAGTTCGGTGAGGGTCTCGGTGATCGGGGTCAGCCGGTACTCGTAACTGAGCGGCACCGGCCGGGTCGCGGAGCGCACCACGGAAGTGGGGCGTCCGGTGCGGCGGGTCAGGTCCTCCTCGAACATCCTGACGTCACCGAGCGTGGCCGACATCAGGACGAACTGGGCCTGCGGCAGCTCCAGGAGCGGGATCTGCCAGGCCCAGCCGCGGTCCGGCTCGGCGTAGAAGTGGAACTCGTCCATCACGACCTGGCCGATGTCGGCGTACTTCCCGTCACGCAGCGCGATGGAGGCCAGCACCTCGGCCGTGCAGCAGATCACCGGGGCGTCGGCGTTGACGGAGGCGTCGCCGGTGAGCATGCCGACATTCTCCGTGCCGAACAGCTTGCACAGGTCGAAGAACTTCTCCGAGACCAGCGCCTTGATCGGCGCGGTGTAGAAGGTGACCTTGTCCTGCGCCAGGGCGGTGAAGTGCGCAGCCGCCGCGACCAGACTCTTGCCGGAGCCGGTCGGTGTGGAAAGGATCACATTCGCGCCGGAGACCACCTCGATCAGCGCCTCCTCCTGAGCGGGATAGAGGGTGATGCCCTGCGTCTCGGTCCATGACGAGAAAGCCTCGAAGAGGGCGTCGGGGTCGTCGGTCGGGGGCAGCTGATCGATAAGGGTCACGCCCCCATCTTGCCTGCCTTCCGCCCGGATGAGGGAACCGGACGACCGTATGAAGATCACGGACGGTACGCTGCCCACTCAACTCGGCCGTGCCTGGGCGGCAATGGCGGCGGGACAATTTTGGGGGCGGGAAGAACAATGATGGGACCGGCACATTCTCTGTCAGGGGCGGCGGCCTGGCTGGGGGTGGGCGCGGCGGCGGCCTCCGCCGGCCACGCGATGCCGTGGCCCGTCCTCGTCGTCGGTGCGCTGATCACCGCCGGAGCCGCGCTCGCCCCGGACCTCGACCACAAGTCCGCGACCATTTCGCGCGCCTTCGGGCCGGTCTCCCGGGGACTCTGCGAGATCGTCGACAAGCTCTCGCACGCCGTCTACAAGGCGACCCGGGGCTCCGGCGACCCGCGCAGGAACGGTGGCCACCGGACTCTGACGCACACCTGGCTGTGGGCGGTCCTGATCGGCGCCGGGGCCTCCGCCGCGGCGATCACCGGCGGCCGGTGGGCGGTCCTGGCGATCCTCTTCGTCCATCTGGTGCTCGCCGTCGAAGGACTGCTGTGGCGGGCGGCCCGGATGTCGAGCGACGTCCTGGTCTGGATGCTCGGCGCGACCAGCGCCTGGATACTGGCCGACGTCCTGGACAAGCCGGGGAACGGCTCGGACTGGCTGTTCAGCGCCCCCGGCCAGGAGTATCTGTGGCTCGGGCTGCCGATCGTGCTCGGCGCCCTCGTCCATGACATCGGTGACGCGCTGACCGTCTCCGGCTGCCCGATACTGTGGCCCATCCCGCTGGGCCGCAAGCGCTGGTACCCGATCGGGCCGCCGAAGGGCATGCGCTTCCGGGCGGGCAGCTGGGTGGAGCTGAAGGTGCTGATGCCGGCCTTCATGGTGCTCGGGGGAGTGGGCGGGGCGGCGGCGCTGAACTTCATCTGACCGCGGCGATCCGACCGCTGCGATCAGACCTCGGGATTCCGGCCTCGGGATTCCGACCGCCGCAATCCGACCGCCACAATCCGGCCGCCGGATTGCGGCCGTCTGTGCGCTCAGGCCGACTCGCGGGGCACCGGGATCGCGATCAGGTCGTTGGCACACCACGGCGTCCGGCCGCTCAGCGCGCGGCGGTGGCCCCGCCCCGGCCGCCCTCGCGGGTGAAGCCGGTCCAGGCGCAGCCGACACCGCACATCGACCCGCAGGTGCTGGGCGGAGAAAGGTCCAGGCTCCTCAGCCGTGCCAGGACCGCCACAGCGCCGCATAGGCGCCGCCCGCCGCCACCAGCTCGTCATGGCTTCCCAGTTCGCTGATCCGGCCGCTCTCGACCACCGCGATCACATCCGCGTCGTGTGCGGTGTGCAGCCGGTGGGCGATCGCCACTACGGTGCGACCGTCCAGCACCCGGGCCAGTGAACGCTCCAGGTGCCGGGCGGCCCGCGGGTCCAGCAGCGATGTCGCCTCGTCCAGCACCAGCGTGTGCGGATCGGCCAGAACGAGCCGGGCCAGTGCGATCTGCTGGGCCTGAGCCGGCGTCAGCGCCAGGCCGCCGGAGCCGACCTCGGAGTCCAGCCCCTCCTCCAGGGTCCTCACCCAACCGTCCGCGTCGACTGCCGCGAGCGACTCCCACAGCTCGGTGTCCCCGGCGCCGGTACGGGCCAGCAGGAGGTTGTCCCGCAGCGAACCGACGAACACATGGTGCTCCTGGTTGACCAGCGCCACATGCGTCCGTACGCGCTCCGCCTTCATCCGCGACAACTCCGCTCCACCGAGCGTGACTTCACCCGTACGCGGGGCGTAGATCCCGGCCAGCAGCCGGCCCAGGGTGGACTTGCCGGCGCCGGACGGACCGACCAGTGCGAGGCGCGTACCCGGTGCGACGTCCAACGACACCTTGTGCAGGACGTCGAGCCCGGCGCGGTAGCCGAAGTGCACCTCGTTCGCTTGGACATCACGGCCGTCCGGGACGACCTCCGCATCGCCCGCGTCCGGCTCGATGTCCCGTACGCCGACCAGCCGGGCCAGCGACACCTGCGCGACCTGCAACTCGTCGTACCAGCGCAGGATCAGGCCGATCGGGTCGACCATCATCTGCGCCAGCAGCGCACCCGTCGTCAGCTGTCCCACGGTCAGCCAGCCCTCGATGACGAACCAGCCGCCGAGCATCAGCACCGCGCCGAGAATCACCACGTAGGTGACGTTGATGACGGGGAAGAGCACGGAACGCAGGAAGAGCGTGTACCGCTCCCACGCCGTCCACTCCTTGATCCGCCGGTCCGACAGTGCCACCCGGCGCGCACCCAGCCGGTGGGCCTCCACGGTGCGCCCGGCATCCACGGTCTCCGCGAGCATCGCTGCGACCGCCGCATACCCGGCGGCCTCCGAACGGTACGCGGACGGCGCCCGCCTGAAGTACCAGCGGCAGCCCAGGATCAGGACGGGCAGGGCGACCAGAACCGACAGCGCCAACGGCGGAGCCGTCACGGTGAGCGCGGTCAGGAGCAGCCCCGCCCACACCACACCGATCGCCAGCTGCGGCACGGCCTCGCGCATCGCATTGGCCAGCCGGTCGATGTCCGTGGTGATCCTGGAGAGCAGATCACCGGTCCCGGCCCGTTCCAGTACGCCCGGCGGCAGCCCCACCGACCGTACGAGGAAGTCCTCGCGCAGATCGGCCAGCATCTCCTCACCGAGCATCGCGCTGCGCAGGCGCATCATCCGGGTGAACACGGTCTGTACGATCAGCGCGAGCGCGAACACCCCGGCGGCGCGCTCCAGATGCAGGTCGGTGACGCCGTCGGAGAGGTCCTCGACCAGTCCGCCCAGCAGATACGGGCCGACGATCGAGGCGATCACCGCGATGGCGTTGAACGAGATGAGCACGGTGAACGGCCTGCGGTGGCGCCGCAGCAGCTCCCGTACATAGCTCCGTACGGTGGTGGGGGTGCCGACCGGCAGGGTTGTCGCCGACTCCGGCGCGGCCGGGTCGTAAGCCGGTTCTGCGACGCCGATCATGCCCGTTCCTCGATTTCCTCGATCGTCTTGATCTTGTTGATCGCGTCCTGAGAGGTCAGGACCGTGATCTCGTCATCCGTCTCGCGCGTCACGACCGCTCGGTAGCGCGGGTCCGTGTGCAGGAGTTCACGGTGCGCGCCGACCGCGACGACAGCGCCCCGGTGCACCAGCACCACTTGGTCCGCGAGGTCGAGCAGCAGCGGTGACGAGGCGAACGCCACGGTCGTACGACCCTGGCGCAGTGCCTTGATTCCGGCGGCGACCCGGGCCTCCGTGTGCGAGTCGACAGCGGAGGTCGGCTCGTCGAGAACCAGCGCCTCCGGATCGGTCACCAACGAGCGGGCCAGAGCGAGCCGCTGGCGCTGGCCACCCGAGAGCGACCGGCCGCGTTCGGTGATGCGTGTCGTCATCGGGTCGCCGTCCGTGGCGACGGACGCCTGCGCCAATGAGTCGAGCACGTCGTCGCACTGGGCGGCGGACAGTGCGTCCTCGGCGCTCACCCGGCCGGACGACGGAACGTCGAGCAGCTCGCGCAGTGTGCCTGAGAGCAGTACCGGATCCTTGTCCTGGACCAGTACGACGGTCCGTGCCGTGTCCAGCGGGAGTTCGTCCAGCGGTACGCCACCGAGCAGGACGGACGGGATCTTCTGCGTCGTCGAGGCGTCGTCCGTGGAGTCGCGTGCTCCGTTCTCCGTTGAATCCTCCGCCCCGTTCCCGGCCTGGTCGGCGTCCGAGTCAGCGTCCGCGTCCGTGTTTGCATGCGCGTGTCCGCCGAGACGCTCGGCCAGCCTGCCCGCCTCGTCCGGATCGCCGCAGACCACTGCGGTGAACAGGCCGGCCGGGGCCATCAGCCCGGTGACCGGGTCGTACAGATCGCCGGTCGGTGTCGCGTCGACGGTCGACGGCTGGGCCGTGCGGTGCAGAGAGAGCACCCGGACCGCGCGCTGGGCGGAGGGCCGCGAGAAGGAGTACGCCATCGCGATCTCCTCGAAGTGGCGCAGCGGAAACAGCAGCAGCGACGCCGCGCTGTACACCGTGACCAGCTGACCGACCTCGATCCGGCCGTCGTGGGCCAGCGACGCCCCGTACAGGACCAGTGAGATGAGCAGCACGCCCGGCAGCAGCACCTGGATCGCCGAGATCAGCGACCACATCTGTGCGCTGCGCACCGCGGCCTTGCGGACCTCCTGCGAGGCGCGCCGGTAGCGGCCCAGAAACAGTTCCTCACCGCCGATCCCGCGTAGTACCCGCAGCCCGGCGACGGTGTCCGAGGCCAGTTCGGTGGCCTTGCCCGCCTTTTCGCGCTGGAGGTCGGCGCGCCGAGTGGCCCGGGGGAGCAGCGGCAGCACGGCCAGGGCCAGCAGCGGCATGGAGAGTGCCACCAGTACGCCCAGCGACGGCAGATAGAGGATGAGCCCCACGCAGATCAGCACGAGAGCGGCAGCGGCCGCCGCGAAGCGGGAGAGCGCCTCGACGAACCAGCCGATCTTTTCGACGTCGCCGGTGGACACCGCGACGACCTCGCCCGCGGCGACCCGGCGGGTCAGCGCAGCGCCGAGCTCCGCGGTTTTACGGGCCAGCAACTGCTGAACGCGCGCGGCGGCAGTGATCCAGTTGGTGATGGCGGTCCGGTGGAGCATGGTGTCGCCCAGCGCGATCAGCACACCCAGGACCGCGATCAGGCCGCCCGCCCACGCGAGCCGGCTGCCGGAACGGTCGACGACCGCCTGCACGGCGAAGCCGATGGCAGGCGGCAGTCCGGCGAGGGAGCACTGATGCAACAGACCCCAAGACATGGACTTGAGCTGGCCGCGGAGCTGATTGCGGCCGAGCCACAACAGGAAACGTGGGCCCGACCGGACATCGGGATCGCCGGGATCCGAGTACGGAAGATCGCGAATCTGCATGACGTCCCATGGGTCGGTGTGTATCGGTTTGTTCGGTGAATGACTCAAACCGTGCAAGGTTCGCCCCGGGACGTCCGTCGAAGCAATTGGTTTTCTCCAGGAACGGCACTTGGACCGACCGGCACATGGGGGGGGTGGGAGAAGGAGAGGGACTGGGTGCGTGCAGCTGCAAGGCGGAGGAGGGAGGCAACGCGGAGCATTGTTGACCGACGGCAACGCCGCAGATGCGCGTGCGCAGCCCTGTGACGCCGCCTCCCATGTGCCGGTCGGTCTTATCGCGCCGTGGTCGCGATGCGAGCATGGGAGGTGCTGCGGGGCCGGCTCGACCGAGCAGACCCCGCAGCCCGTCGTATCGGCCCGTCAGGCCTTCTCCGGATCCTCCGAGTCCATGCCGAAGCGGGCCTTCTTCCACTCACCGCGGGTGAAGTCCGGAATCTGCTGTGGCGCGCCCTTCGCCTTGATGGACAGATGGCTGAGCGGAACAGGTGACGTCCACGTCGCGGCGTCGTACACATCGAAGTCGGGGACAAGGCCGAGCCGCATGCACTGCATCAGCCGGAACACCAGCATGTAGTCCATACCACCGTGACCGCCGGGCGGGTTGGCGTGTTCCTTCCACAGCCAGTGGTCCCACTGGGTGTACTTGGCGAAGTCGCCCCAGTTGTCGTCCGTGTGGTCGGGCTCGATGTAGATACGGGCCGGGTAGTCCTCGAAGACACCCTTCGTACCGCCGAGGCTGTTGATCCGCGAGTACGGATGCGGAGTGGACACATCGTGCTCCAGCCGGATGACCCGTCCCTTGGCGGTCTGGACGAGACTGATCGTGCGGTCGCTCTCGATATAGGTCTCCTTCCAGCTCGGATCACCGGCCGGCATGTTCTTCTCGCGGTACTCGGCGAGCCCCAGGGACGGGGAACCGACACTGGTGATGCTCACCGCACGGTCGCCGCGGTTGATGTCCATGTAGTTGGCGACCGGACCGAAACCGTGGTTGGGGTAGAGATCGCCGCGCAACCTGGTGTGCCACAGCCTGCGCCAGGGACCTTCGTAGTACCCCGGGTCGAACATCAGGCCGCGCAGATCGTGGTTGTACGCGCCCGCGCCGTGCAGCAGATCACCGAAGAGACCGGCATGCGCCATGCGCAGCACCCGCATCTCGTTCCGTCCGTAACAGCAGTTCTCCAGCTGCATGCAGTGGCGTCTGGTGCGCTCGGAGAGATCGACCAGCTCCCAGAGCTGGTCGAGCTGAAGAGCGATCGGACACTCCACACCGACATGTTTGCCGTTCAGCATGGCGGTCTTCGCCATCTCGAAGTGGAAGTCCCAGGGCGTTGCCACATAGACGAAGTCGATGTCCCCGCGCTTGCAGAGATTCTCGTAGTCTTCCTCGCCGTTGGTGTAGACGGCGGGCGCCGGCTGACCGGCGGCGGTCACCTTCGCCGCCGCCCGTTCGGCCTTGGCCTTGACCGGGTCGCATACGGCGACGACCTGTACGCCGCCGACGGCGAGGAAGAGATCGATCATGCTGCCACCGCGGTTGCCGAGGCCGACGATGCCGACCCGGACGGTGGAGCGCCGGTCGAACGGCACCCCCACCATGGTGCGCCCCTGGCGCTTCGGAGCGGCCGCCTGTCCCGCGACCGCGGCCTCCGGGCTCCGGGTGGGGGCGGCAGCGGCCGCGGTGGCGCTGCTGAGACCGCCGAGTCCGAGCCCGGCACCGGCCACTTGGGCGGTCGTCCACAGGACCGAGCGGCGGCTCATCGAGCCTTCGTCGCCGTTCTGCGTACCGTCGTCCTGCTGTGCTGCGTCGTTCATCGATCCTCCAGAAGGGGGGTCTGACGTGCGCGGCTGGTAAATGAACCTTGGTAAGGACCTTGGTAGTTGAGATTGCTGATGCGCAAGGGGGCTGATTGGACTCCTGCTCCGAAACCATGGACTTTCGTGCACACACAAAAGCCGGGACGTGCTCGGAAACCGAGCCCGCCCCCGGCGGTTGAGGCAGGCATCGTCAGGTCCATCGGGCGGCCTTGGTGTTCTGACCCCGGGGGGACGGTGATCACTGAGAGGGCGCCCCGGAAAAGGGGGAGCGTCCGAGGAACAGAACGGGCAGGTCAGCGAAAGCAACCCCGAACGGGCCGTGCGTCTACGCGTCCGGCGACGGCGCAAGGCCCGCCCGAGGACCCGCTGATCACAACCGAGAACAGCCCTTAGGAGGGGAAGAACACAGGCAGAAACGCAACCTCACCCGTTCGCATGGCCTGTTCGTACATCTGTCGGACATACATGCCTGCCTCCGACTCCCGTCCGGCATGCCGTTCGCCGTCGGCCAGCAGCCCTAGGGCGAGCGTCTGGTGCAGCGCCAGTCCGTCCTTTGCCGCTGCGGCCACCGCTTGGCGCGCCGCTCGCAGCACATCCGGCCCGGGGGCGCCGAGACGTGCCCCTGCCCAGGCCAACGGTGCCTGGTGCAGACGCCACCACATCTTCAGTCCGGTCTTCCCGGCCAGTTCAACGGCTCGACGCCCATTGCCGATTGCACGGTGGGCATCGTCTTCCAGTACGGCGAGAATGCTGTCGGTATAAAATGTGGCTACTTGTTCAACCGGGCGGTAGCCAGGCTCGTTGAACACCTGGCTGACGAGTTCTTGGTGCACTTTGCGGGCAGCTTTGGAGTTGCCATTCAACGAGTGCGCCAACACCTGCCAGCGGCGCGCGGCGATGTGCGAGCGGCACCCGGCGAAATGGTTCTGTGGCGTCACATCGGAGAACGCAAGGCTTGCGTCCAGTTCGGCAAGGGCCTCCGCCGGCCGTCCGCGTTCGTGCAGCACGATGCCGCGGCCCAAATGGGCGATCGCGCGTAACTGCGGGACGTTCTCCCGGGCGGCGAGTTCGAGCAGACTCGGTATCAACGTCTCGGCCTGTGCGAAGTGGGCTCTGCCCAGCAGGCCGAGAATCCGCGCCGGGGCGACGACGAGGTCCTGGGGCCGCCCCAGGACACGGCCGAGGTAGTCGATGCGGTCATAGATCGCCTGTGTCGAGCGCGCGTAGTCTCCGTCGACGATGCGGGCTGCATCCGCTCGGCGCAGCTGAACGGACAACTCGGCCTCCGCGTATTGCGGCTCGCCCGCCGGTCCAGCCACCAGGACCGCGGCATGGCTCAGCCATCTGAGCGCCTGGCTGTAGGCGAAACGGTGCATGGCGTGCTCGGCCTTGGCAACCAGAGGTGCGATCGCATCGGCCGGCGGCACTCCCTGAAGGGCGGCGCGTGTGTGTCGCGCGATACTCCGCGCGATCGCCTCGGGATTGACCGCTCCGGCGGTGAACAAGCCGACGGTACGGCAGTGCAGTTCCGCGCGGATCGGCCCAGGCATTTCCTGGCGTACGACATCCCTCACCAGCGGATGCAGAAAGTCGATACGCGTGGGGTCGTCCGGGTCCACCTGCAACAGACCTGTGCGGATGGCCCTTCTCACGTCCTGCGCGGAGGCTCCGCCGGCGACCGCCAACTCCCGTACCGTGGCGATCGTGTTCTCCGGGCTCAGGATGGCGCAGGCATACAGAACGGTGAGTACGCCCGATGGAACACCGGAGAGCCGTTCCATGATCACTTCGCGTAGTCGCGGCGGCAACAGCTCGCGTACATGCGTGACGCTCATCCCGCTGCGCACCGCGTCCAGGAGTCCCAGCAGCAGGTACGGGTTGCCGCCGGATCGATCATGCAGAACGGCGCACATCTCCGGATCGGCGTCCCGGCCGAAAGCGGCGGTGACGGTCCTTCGACTCTCCTGGGACGACAGGCCCTCCAGCCTGATCTCCTCGGCGTTCGGCAGCTGAAGCACAAGCGCCCGTGCCGCCCGCCAGTCGGGATCGTCGGCGATACGAAAGGTCCGCGAGGTGACGATGAGCAGCAGCGACGACTCGACTGTCTGCTCCATGAGGAAACGCATCAGGGCGAGCGAGCTGGAGTCGGCCCGCTGGAAGTTCTCCAGTACCAGAACCAGCGGACGGTCGGCCAAGGCCAGAAGGACCTGGCTCACGGCGTCCCGGAACGCGAACGTTCCGGCTTCGGTCGGCCGGCCGCAGGAATCGGTGGCCGGGCACACGTCCGGTTCGGGACCGAGGAAGCCGACTTGCCGCCGTACGGCCGGCGTCAGCGTCTGGACCGCTTCCGGTCGTCTGGCCACCGCTTGGCGCAGCACCTGGGACCACGGCCAGTACGCCGGCATGTCGTCGTCCTGCGGGCAGTAGACCGTGCAGACATCGATGTCAGTTTCGCGACACAGCTGCCCGAACCGTTGAAGCAGCCAAGTCTTGCCCACACCGGCTTCCCCTACGAGGAGCACGCTTCGTCCGCTGCCTCGGTGAATGGTGTCCAGGGCGGCCACAAGGCGCCCCATCTCGCGCTCGCGTGTGGCCGGCGGATCCGCGTCCCGGCCCGCCGGTGGCGTCGGCATGGCCGGCCGACCGGCTCTTTCGGCGGGCTGCGCCGCCTGGACGGGGCGCTCAGCCACAGGGCTCTCAGCCACAGGGCTCTCGGTGACGGGGCTCTCGGTGACGGGGCTCTTGGCCGGCAGGGGACCTGACAGGGGCTCGGACGCGCTGCACGACGGAGTGAGCGAGGGATCGTGCCGCAGTATGTTCTCGTGGACCTGCTTCAGCTCGGGGCTGACATCGGCGCCGAGTTCCCCGGCGAGGTACTTCCGCGTGCGCTCGAAGGTGTAAAGTGCGTCGGCCTGCCGACCGCAGCGGTACTGGGCGCGCATGAGCTGGTACACCAATCGTTCCCGCATCGGATGCAGGTACACCTCCTGCTCGAGTACCGGCAGCAATTCCTGACTGCGGCCCAGCGTGAACGCGCACTCGGCGCACTCCTCCAGCGCGGTCAGCCGCAGATCACCCAGCCGCGTAGCTTCCTGGACCGCGAACTCGTAGTCGGCCAGGTCCTCGAAGGGAGGTGCGTCCCAGCCGCGCAGCGCCTGGGACAACAGGCCGAAGGCTTCCGACTGTTCGCCACGATGCCGGGCGGCCACCCCACGGCGGACGGCCTGCTCGAATCTCATGACATCGACGTGCTCCGAGGGCACGACCAGAACATAACCGGGCGAGCGGTGTTTCAACTGCAGCTCCACCCCGCCACTCAGCGGTCTGTCCGCTATCAGCTTGCGCAGCCGGGAGATGTACGACTGGAGAGTGGTAACCGCCTGCCCGGGCGGTTCGGTCCCCCAGATGTTCCTGACAAAGGACGAGATGGATACCACTTTGCCGGCATTGACCAACAAGAGAGCCAGTACCGCGCGGCGGCGCGGCGGCCCCAGTTCCACCGGCCCCTCGGGCAGACACACGGTCATCCTGCCGAATGCGGAGATCACAGTAGGGGTAGCGCCACTGCCCGGAGAAGGAGGCAGTCGCCACGCTCCACCGACGTTCTGGACTAAACCATCTATCATTAGGCCCTCTCGCGTCCATACTCCCCTGAAATGCGGTGGCCCGTCGGCGGGATGGCAGATACTGTCGGTACGCGCGTGGTCCGCAGCGATGGCGGAGTGACCGCGCACGTTGGCACGCCCGCCTGAACACCGCATGACGGATCGGTGGTCAGCCAACCCGTCGTACTCACCGGACGTCAGGGCGGCGTACACGCTTGCCGGCTGCGGCGCGCACACTGCCCAGATCTCAAACCGGTCACAGAATACCACCCGCTACCGGATGGACACAGGGCGTGGTCGACCAACATCATCTGAACAAGAGATGACTCTTGGGCGGCGCGCAGTGAGCGCGGCGGGAAACGCCGGACGTCGGGGCCACGACGCAGGAGCGTCGGAAGGTACGCCGAGCCGACCGGGATCAGGTCGAGTAGTCAGCGTTGATACGAACGTACCCTTCGGTCAGGTCACAGCCGTACACGGTGAAGGCGCCGGCCGCGATGCCGAGATCAATGCCGATGACGACCTCGCTGCCTCGCATTTGCTCGGCTACTGCGGCGCGCACTTCGTCCTCGTCCTGTGCACCGTCCCGGCCGGGCGGGTACACGGCCACGTCACCGAAGCGGATGACGACCCTGTCCTGGTCGATGTCGGTGTCGTCGGAGCACTTGCCGATGGCCATCGCGACCCGACCCCAGTTGGGGTCGCCGCCGTGCACCGCGGTCTTCACGAGAGGCGAGTTGACGACGGCCTTGCCCACGCGTTTGGCCTGTGTGTCGTCCCGCGCCCCGGTCACCCGCACCTCGATGAGCTTGCCCGCGCCTTCGCCGTCGCCGGCGATGTCCTTGACGAGCCGGAGCGCCACCTCGTGCAGCTTCTCCTCGAATTCGGCGAGGTCGACGGGGCCGGCCAGTCCATTGGCGAACAGGGCAGCCGTGTCGCTGGTGGAGGTGTCGGTGTCGATGCTGACCGCGTTGAAGGTCCGGTCCATTACACGGCGGAAGACACGGTCCTGGTCCTCGGGACTCAGCCGCGCGTCAGTGGCGAAAAAGGTCAGCAGCGTCGCCATGTCGGGTTCCAGCATGCCGACCCCCTTGGCGATACCGGTGATCACCGCGTCGCCGACCCGCGCACGGGCCACTTTCGGCCGCGTGTCCGTGGTCATGATGGCTCGGGCCGCCCGGTCGAAGCCGCCCTCGGGCAGCACTGGTGAGAGGGTTTTGATGTGGTCCCTGAGGGCTGCCATCGGATACTGCCGACCGATTACACCTGTGGAGGCAATGAGTAGTTCGTCCTCCGCCAGGCCTACCGCCCGCGCCACCGAGGCGCGTACCTCACGTGCGTTGGCCTCGCCCTCCGCGCCGGTGGCGACGTTCGCGTTGCGGGCGAGGACGACGACTCCCCTGGCCGTGCGGTCCGCGACCGCCTCGCGGCTCAGCGTCACGCTGGGGCCGACGAAACGGGAGCGGGTGAAGACCGCACTCACCACGGCCGGCGTGGTGGAGATCAACACGGTGAAGTCGTCCCGGCCGTCGTCCGCCAGTCCGGCCGGTGCCGTGTGCACCGAGAAGCCCAGCGGCTCGCGTGCTGCGCTGTCTGTCACGGTCAGTCCTCTCTGCGGATGCGGAAACCGAGTGCACAGCCCGGCGATACGCCCGTCAGGCACAGTCGATCTTTACCATGTTCCTTGTGCCCGGGGCGAATTACGGCCGGCCGCCTCGCGTGTGGCGCACCCGGTCGGCGGGGGGCGACCCGCAGGATGATCCTGTGCAAGGCGGTCGGCGGTCCTCGTTTGCCGACGGGGCTCAGCGGCGCGGTACGAAGTCCACGATGTCGCCGGCCCGCTCCCCTCCGGACAGCTGTCCATTGCGGTCGGTGCGGATGTAGACGCGGTGCAGCCACCGGTCCCTGCCGTCCCAGCGCGGGGTGAAGGGGGTACGGGCGTGGGTGGTACGGAAGTTGTCCACGATCAGTACGTCGCCGGGAACAAGGTGCACCGCTTCGCGCACCTCGTCCAGTGCCTTCGACAGCACGGCGACGGCCTCGACGTCGGCGGGGTCCCGCGGTACGAGCAGCTCACGGTCGTACCCGAGGTGAGGGTCCTGCGGGTCGCCGTAGAGTGGCTTGACATTGGCGATCGCTCCCGGATCCTTGACACCTCCGCGGAAGGCGACGTCCACGCAGCAGGGCAGGGGCCGGTCGAAGAGGCGGGCGCGAATGTCGTCCGGCAGGAGCGGCAACGCCTTGCGGACCGAGCCCACGAGGGTGGCCGCCTTGTGCTCATGGTCCGCCCAGGAGCAGGCCAGCATCACGTAGTTCGGCTGGCGCACGTGGTAGGCCATCTCCGTGTGGAACTCCAGCAGTGTCTCCGAGGTCTCGGAGGAGAGGTGGTGGGCGCCCGGCGAGGGGTACACGTCGTGGTACACGGTGGCGGAGCGCAGCTCCCGGTAGCCGGTGTGCAGTCCGAGACGGCGGCCTACGACGGCGAGCATCGCCTCCATGTTCAGCAGCGGTCGGTCCACTGGCGCGGGAGTTGTCCCGGGAGTGGACGGCAGGTCGCCGTCCTCCTCCACCGGCAAGCCGCGCAGCAACAGGTACCCGTTCTGGTTGCCGTCGGCGTTGAACTCGTCCAGTGCCGCCGCCAAGGGTTCGGGCAGGGCGGCAGCGGCGGTGTGCGCGGCCTCCAGGAAGCCGTACAGGTCCGTACGGGGGACCGGGGGCAGTTGCGCAGCCAGGGCCAGCAGTTCACCGGAGAATTCGGGGCAGTCGACTACGGTCACTGGGATGTCCTCTCTCGGAGCTGGGCGCGGGCGTACTGGTAGAGGAGTTCGGCACCGATTTCGGTGGCCAGGACAGAGGTGATGCCGCCGTGGTCGTAGAGCGGGGAGACCTCCATGACGTCGAAGCCCACCGGGTGCAGATCGCCGGTGGTGCGCAGCAGGGCGAGCACCTCGCGCGAGGTGGGACCTCCCGGGGCAGGGGTACCCGTACCCGGCGCGAAGGCCGGGTCCACCACGTCGACATCCACCGACACGTAGACAGGTGCGTCGCCGATCTTTTCCCTCACCAGCTGTCCGGTGGCCTCGGGGCCGAGCGAGCAGAACTCGTCCGAGGTGACGATGCGTACGCCGTGGCCGCGCGCGTAGTCCAGTGAGTCGGGCCGCGGGTTGTGTCCCCTGATACCGATCTGCAGCATGCGCTGCGGGTCGACGAGCTTCTCCTCGATGGCATGCCGGAAGGGGGTGCCGTGGTGGTACTCGCCCCCGTAGAAGGCGGGGTTGGTATCGGAATGCGCGTCCAGGTGCAGGACGGCGACCGGTCCGTGCTTGGCCGCGACGGCGCGCAGGGCTGCCAGCGTCAGCGAGTGGTCGCCGCCGATCATGAGGAAGGCGGCGTTGTCGGCGAGGAGACCGGTCAGGTGCTGCTGGGCGGTGTCCATGGCGATGTGCATGTTGAACGGGGTCAGGTCGATGTCACCCGCGTCGACGCAGCTGATGAGATCGAAGGTGCCGGGCCCGCGGTCGATGCCCACCCCGTGGATGAGCCCGGACTCGTTCCTTACGGCTCGAGGGCCGAAGCGCGCGCCGGGCCGGTAGCTGGTACCGCCGTCGTAGGGGGCACCGATGACCACGACGTCCTTGTCCTTTGGCGACGGATCGTGGGGAAGGCGCATGAACGTCGGGATCTGTGCGTAACGGGGGGAGACGTTGATATTGATCTGTTCCACGGTGTGGTCCCTCCTTGCGGTGCGGACCGGTGACCGGTCGCACGACGGTTCATGACGGTCGCCCTTCACGTCATCGCGGGACCGGCCGGGCGCCGGATTCCAGCCGGTCGGTGACGAGCTCCAGCACGGCGCCGGTCGACACCTCGTCCGGGTGCCGGCCGTCGACGACGACCTGGTCGAACAGCTCCCGGATCATCAGCCGCTTGGCGTCGCGGACACGGTCGCGCGGGACACCGGCGTCCGTCAGCAGGCGGGTGAAGGCCGAGGCGGTGCCCGATCCCTCGTGGACGCCGAGCTTGGGGCGGATGACGACCTCGTGTGGCAGGACATCTCTCATGGCGGCGCGCAGTACCCATTTGTCCTGCTTGTGGCGGCGCTTCAGTCCCGCCTCCAGTGGGACCAGGACGTCGAGGACGTCGCGGTCCCAATAGGGGTGGGTGGACCAGTGCCCGCCGATTCCGGAGAGGACCGGCGTCATCTCGTTCAGCCCGTCAAACGTGTCCATGTCATAGCAGACAGCCGTATCCAGCTCCGGCAACCGCTCCTCACGGTGCATGCCACCGAGCGGGATGTCGGCTCCGTAGCCAGTGAGGACGCGTCGGCCGGTGCCTTCCAGACGCAGATACAGGGCGGTCAGCGGGAGCAGGTACTCAACGATGTCAGGGTGAAGGGATTCGGCCGCCCAGACCGTGTGGGGGAGCCGACCCAGCAGGTCGGCGGTGGAAATGGTGATCTCTTGGTGCGCGGAGGCCAAGTGGTCGGCGACGACCCGCGCCTGCGGGAATTCGTCGGCCTTCTCGGTGCCCATCCCTCTCTTCGGAGGGAATCCCCGCCTTCGGGCGGGGAGGGAATCCGATCCTGAACCCTGCGGCGCGGAGCGCCGCAGCATCGCTCCGGAA
>NZ_JBEOVN010000102.1:0-25613 GCF_040295565.1 Streptomyces sp. NPDC002785
GCCCTCCGCGCCCGCCCCCCCCCGGCCCGGGCGCGGGTTGTCGCCGCCGGGCCCCCCCCCCCCCCCCGGGGCCCCCCCCGCGCGGGGGCCCCCCCCCCCCCGCTTCTGCGTTCCCGCACGGATACGCATGGGGACGGCCCCCCAGGGTTCCCCTAGGGGATGTCACAGCTCGGCCGCAATGGCGGGCAGGTTTCCCAGGCCCCCTCACCACGCCCACGCGGACCAGGTACGTTCGATGACGTGGCTGGATTCAGGATCGGACGCGGCCGGGACAACCGCACCCCGCAGCAAGCGCAACAGCAACCGCGGCAGCAGCCGTACGGCACACAGGCACCACCGCCGTACGCCCAGCAGCCATGGCCACCGACGGGAGGCAACGGCGCCCCGCCCCCGTACGACAACGGCAGGCATGGTGGACACAATGGGCCCGGCGGACACAGCGGGCACAGCGGACACAACGGGCCCGGTGGACACAACGGCGGCTACGGCAACGGCTACAACGGCGGCGGCCACGGCGAGCCGGAGTACTTCGGGGACCCGTACCAGCAGCCCCACCACCCCCACGGGTCCCCCCAGCAGGGCGACCCGTACGCCAACTCCCCCGGCCACACCCAAGCGTTCAGCATCGGCGAGGACCCGTACGGCGACGGCAACACCTACCGCGCCGGCCAGACTCCCGCCCAGCCCGCGGGCCCGCGACTGCCGTGGAAGGACCTGCTCACCGGAATCGTGCTGCGCCCGGGACCGACGTTCTGGCAGATGCGCGACCACCCGGTCTGGGGCCCGGCGCTCATCGTCACGTTCCTGTACGGCCTGCTCGCCCTCTTCGGCTTCGACCAGGCCCGGGACGACGCGATCAACGCGACGATCTCCGCAGCGGTCCCCTACGTCGTCATCACGGGCATCGGCTTCGTCATCGGCGGGCTGGTCCTGGGCGCGGTCACCCATACGCTCGCCCGCCAGCTCGGCGGCGACGGCGCCTGGCAGCCGACCGTGGGCCTCTCCATGCTGATCATGTCGATCACGGACGCGCCCCGCCTGATCTTCGCGATCTTCCTCGGCGGCGAGAACTCCCTGGTCCAGATTCTCGGCTGGATTACCTGGCTGGCCTCGGCCGCGCTCTTCACCTCGATGGTGAGCAAGTCGCACGACCTGCCGTGGCCGAAGGCGCTGGGCGCATCCGCGATCCAGCTGATCGCGCTGCTGTCGATCATCAAGCTGGGCACGATCTGACGGCATCCGACCGCATGAGAAAGAGCCCCCGACACGCCGCGTCGGGGGCTCTTTCTCATGCGGGTGCGATTGCTCGCCAATGACCGTGCCGCCGGGCTTCCGCTAACCGGCCTGCGGCTCTACGCGTCGAGAACCTGCCCGCTGCGCCGTACGACGGGCTTGTCCACGCTCCACGGGAAGTTGATCCAGCGATCGGTCTTCTTCCACACGTACTCGCACTTCACGAGCGAATGCGACTTCTCGTAGATGACCGCGCTGCGCACCTCGGCAACATGATCGATACAGAAATCGCGCACCAGCTTCAGGGTCTTCCCGGTATCGGCGACGTCGTCGGCGATCAGGACCTTCTTGTCCGAGAAATCGACGACATCCGGAACGGGCGCCAGCATGACCGGCATTTCCAGAGTGGTTCCCACCCCGGTATAGAACTCCACATTCACCAGATGAATGTTCTTGCAGTCCAGGGCATAAGCGAGCCCGCCCGCGACGAATACCCCGCCCCGCGCGATGCTCAGTACGACATCGGGCTCGAATCCGTCGTCGGCCACGGTCTGCGCCAGCTCACGCACGGCATGACCGAACCCCTCGTACGTCAGGTTCTCCCGCACATCATCGCTCATCCGGCATCACACCTGGGTCCGGTGAAAATTCAGGAACGAACGCGATGCGGTCGGCCCGCGCTGGCCCTGGTACCGCGATCCGTACCGCTCGGAGCCGTACGGGAACTCCGAAGGCGAACTCAGCCGGAACATGCACAGCTGTCCGATCTTCATCCCCGGCCACAGCTTGATCGGCAACGTCGCGAGATTCGACAGCTCCAAGGTCACGTGCCCGGAGAAACCGGGGTCGATGAACCCTGCGGTGGAATGCGTCACAAGACCGAGCCGCCCCAGCGAACTCTTGCCCTCCAGCCGCGAGGCAAGATCGTCGGGCAGCGAGATGACCTCGTACGTGGAAGCCAGCACGAACTCACCGGGGTGCAGGATGAACGCCTCGTCGCCGTCCGGCTCGACCATGCGCGTCAGGTCGGCCTGCTCGACGGCTGGATCGATATGCGGATAGCGGTGGTTCTCGAACACCCGGAAGTAGCGGTCGAGCCGCACATCAATGCTCGAGGGCTGCACCATCGACGCGTCGAATGGATCAATACATACACGTCCGGCGTCGATCTCGGCCCGGATGTCCTTATCTGAGAGAAGCACGCCCCGAGGATACGCAGAACGCGCGGGGCCGCCCCAATCCGGGACCGCCCCGCGCGCCTGTGACCACTCCTGCCGCGCCTCGCTCGGCCGCCGCTACCGCTTCTCGAACACCACAGGTACGGCATGCCGCAGCCGCGCACAACGAGGACAGCGAATGAGCCGCCCGGGGCCGATCCGCCCGGACCCGAGCTGCTGCATCGGGAACGAAGCGGTAGCGAAAACGTGCCCTTCGGCACAGCGGACGACGGTGCGCTCCATGAAGTCCATCAAGTCCCTTCCCCAACAAGCCTTGGACGAGAACGCCACATTAGGGGATGAACAGGACGCTACTCCAGGCGGCACTCCGACCACCACGCTATGCCCCCAACTCCCGCCCACAGCACCCGCATCCACCCTCCTCGACAGCAAAAAGGGCCCACGGCTCAAACGCCGGGGACCTGGCATGAGGTACAGTGTGGGGCGATGCACCGCCAACCAAACGGTGCGCTTCGCGGGTGTAGTTTAATGGTAGAACATGAGCTTCCCAAGCTCAGAGCGCGAGTTCGATTCTCGTCACCCGCTCCATGAAGAAGCCCCAGGCCAACGGCCGGGGGCTTCTTTGCTGTCTAGGCCGGTCAGCATCGCGCACCACCTCCGCACGACCTTGACCGTCTTGCGCTGTTCAGCGCCCTTCCCTCGAGCGGCCCGGACCATCTTGTCCAGCGCGCTCGCCACCTCTCTGGCGCTCGTGGCCCGAGTCCCGATAGGTCAGCGCGGCGATCTCGTCCAGGCCCAGGCTCGTGGCTCGACCCTTGAGACGCCATCGGCCCGCCTCCTGAAAGTGCCACGGGAGAATCTCATCTACATGAGGGCAGGCAGGGCAAGCACGAGGGCGATCGAGAGACAAACACTGAGGATGAACTTCCGCCACCTGAACGGACGTCGGCGGCCTCTGGCATCCACGAGTTGCGCGACCCCGGCAGCCAGGAGCACGCAGAGCGACCCTAGGAAGGCATGCCCGAGATGGCCGCCCTGCAGCGCCGTGGAAAGGTAGAAGACGCCCGCCATCTGAACAGCAATCGTGAGCGCTGTAAGAGCGAGGACGATGCCGGCTCTCTCATGGGCTTCCTCCTCCTCGGGCGTAACGATCCTGACTCGCACGTATCGAGGCATCGCTCTCCAACCACGCAGAGGCACAACAGCACTGATGATCGCCCAACCTATCGAGACCCACACTGATGACCTCAACATGCGCCACTACCCCGGCACACGATGCGCGCGCCTTGCATGTCGACGGAGAGGCTGCCACGACTCCTACAGGTTCGCACCGCTTGTTGAGGTCGAAGGGGGAAGCGACGTGGCGACGAGTGACCCCCATCCAAATCATGGGGTCGCCGTCATCGGAGAGCAGCGGCCGACACATCTTGATGCCCAGTCCATCAAAGGCCGTGGTCCGCGTGCGATGTGGCCCCGCGCGAGGAGAAGCTTCCGTTACCCGTGCTCTCCGCCCCGGGGCGCCAGAAAGACGACCGAATTGGCTCCGGGCCCTCTGGCGTCCCCCAGGGCAGCAATCACGAGACCTTTCGCGCATACTCCGGTATGCTTGCCACATGTCCTCGACGACCCGCATCACCGTCACCCTGCCCAGCGACCAGGTGGCAGAGCTCCGCAAGCTCACGGACAACGTCTCCGGCTACGTAGCGGAAGCCGTAGCCCGCCAGATCCGACACCAGCTACTGGGCGAAGACCTTCGCCGTCACGAGGAAGAACACGGACGCTTCAGCGACGAGGAGCTCGCCGAAGCCCACTCGAAGATCTTTGGCACCGCCCGCTCCGGCAAGGGCGCGGACGCCGCGTGAGCGAGCGCATCGAAACCGTCGTCCTGGACTCGGAAGGGCTCTCCGCCTGGATCGCGCAGGACCGCAAGCTCCTCGCGATGTTGCAGGTCTTCCACGGCATGGGAGCAGATCTCGTGATCGGGGCGAACACCATCGTGGAAGTCAGCCACTCCCGCACCAACATCCCACGTCTGAACTGGGCCCTGTCCCGCATCAAGGTAGAACCGGTCACCGAGCAAGCGGCCAAAGCAGCAGCGCAGCTCCTCAAGGACACCGGACTGCACGGGCACAAGTACGCCATCGACGCCACGGTCGCCGAGGTGGCACTGCGCCAGCCGAAACCGGTCGTCCTGCTGACCTCGGACAGCGACGACATGACCAAGCTCTGCGGCAACCAGGTCCGCATCATCCCTCTCTGACCCACCAGCCCACCCGGAGCATGCATGGCGGGTCCGTTGCATTGCCCACCCCGTGCCCCATCCGTGCCCAGCGGAGCGGGCAACAGCGGTCAGGTACAGCTCTCAGAGACCATAGCCATCCACCCCACCCAACGGGAAAGCACAGGTCAGAGCCCCTCTGGCAGTCCAAGGACCGCTGATTCCCAAGCTCAGAGCGCGAGTTCGATTCTCGTCACCCGCTCCATGATGAAGGCCCTGGTCGGAGACCAGGGCCTTGTTTGTTGTCTAGACCTCTTTGACGCGTGCCATTCGCGTGCCGTAACTGCCTTGATCTCGCCTCAACCTCGACCTTCCTGACGGGCAGTCGGGTTCTCCGGCGGTCCGTTTCGCTTGTCGGGTCGGTCATGGGTAGGCCGATGACCCGGCTGTCGCGTCGGTATGCGCCGGGTTCCACGGATCCGGTGCTCATGTCGCCAGTGTGCTCGCGACCACTGACCACGCCCGCGGCGGCCCAGTAACGTCCATCTGGACCTGCCCCGGGCACGCGACGACCACCGGCGGGTGCTGGCGGGTGCTGGCGGGTGCTGAGATTCCCGGAAGGAAACGGCTGACCCCGGGCGCTCACCGAAAGCCCGGCCGACGCCGGGGCGGCGAAAGGCTTGGCGTGAGGGGCCGACGGAACCGGGTAACGTCTTTGTCATGTTCTTCGAGACGCCGATTTACGAGTAGAGCGTGATGGGCCCCTGCTGACGTCCCTCGACGTCGCCGCGCCCGTCCCCCACCGATGAATCCGTAGATCACTTCACATCATTCCGGGAGAACCCATGACCGTGAGCAAGAACATCAACAACCCCGTGGGCATGGGCGGCGGCCAGCGCAAGAGGCTGTCCCGCGCCGAACGGCAGAATAATGGTCCGCACCGCAACCTCGACCGCAAGGGTGCCGCCGACCGGAAGGCGGAGCTGGTGCGCAAGATGCGCGAGAAGGCAGGCGCAGCCGAGGGTGCCGGGCAGACGGGCGAGGACACCGCACAGAGCTGACGCACCGCCGCCGCAGGGCAGCACCGCACGGGGCAGGGTCCGGACCGCGACGCACGGTCCGGACCCTGCTGCCGTACCGGGGCTCTGCTGCCGTACCGGGGCTCTGCGGCCGTACCGGGCGCGGCCGGTCCCGCTCAGCTCTCGGCCGACCACCCGCGTCTCAGCCGACCACCTGGGGGTGAGCGTGCCACTACGTGCCAGTCAGGACGGTGAACAGCGGTCAGCAGAGGCCCGAACGAAGCCACTGCGGCACACCCCCAGGGGTGCGTTTCCCCAGGCCAGAGGGCGTTCAAGCCTACGCAGTACCGGGTGCTTCCCAAGCTCGGAGCGCGAGTTCGATTCTCGTCACCCGCTCCACGACGAAGGCCCAGGTCACTGACCCGGGCCTTTCTTGTTTGCCTGACTCTGTTACCCGTCGGGCAACACGCCCGCATCGCACCCATCCGAGCCACCGCTCGCTTGGTTCACGACCGGGTGGACCGCACCGGCTCTCCACTGCCGTCGTCGGAACTCGCCCTGCCGCAAATGCCGGAGGGCCGGCAAGCCGCGCCTCCTGGGCGTCACCCGACCCCGGGGCGGAGCCGAATCGTTCAGCGATGGCCACCAGGCGTGCGCGCCTGGGGCGTGACGTTCGTCGACTTCTTCTCTACCGCCGCGCGCCAGGTGCTGCCGTAGCTGCGGCGGTGGACGTCCGCGCGGGGCGGTCGGCGAGCGGGGGGCGTACGCGTATGCGGAGGTGCAGGCGCTCGCGGGGCGGGCGGCGCCGGGGACGCACGGAACACCGCACCCAGGGGCCTGTGGCATTGATCACAGCGAAAGCGCAGGCGGTGAATACAACTGCACCCTTTCGCCTTTTCTGTCGGTCACGGTGCTGTGGTACCGGCCGGAACAGGTGAAGAACTCGTGGTGGTGGACCGTTGGCCCGACCATACGATCCCCTCAAGTCGCATCTGCGTGCCCCCTCCCGCTGCGACCCCTTCTTCTTTTTTCGGACGCCGAAGGGCTCTTGTGAAGATTCGCCCGATTCTTGCCACAGCTGTTGCCGCCGCAGTGACCATGCCTGCTCTCCTGCTGTCGGTCACCCCCGCGTTCGCCGACGACAAGCCGGCAGCCCAGACGCAGGACAAGCCGTCCATCGCGGAGCTGGAAAAGACAGCCGCCGCCGCGAAGGCGACGTACGACGACGCCGTAGAGGCCGAGAGTGCCGCCGAGGCGGCTCTGGAAGCCACCCTGTCCGACACCCATCCTCTGGCCGTGGCCGCCAAGGCCGCCGAGGCCGCGGCGGCGGAGGCCGCCACCGCGAAGGTGGACGCCGACCAGGCGGTCATCGACGCCCAGGCCGTGGTCGACGCACTCCCGGAGACGGCCACCGAGGAGGAGAAAGCCGCCGCCGCGACCAAGCTCACCGAAGCGAAGGCCGACGCCGAGACCGCCAAGGAGACCAAGGCCGCCGCCGATGCCGCGGTCGTGGAAGCCCTGGACGCGCGGGACGACGAGCGGGTCGCCGCGGCCCGGAAGCTGGACCAGGCGCAGAAGGCCACCAAGGCGGCCCTCGCTGACAAGACCGCCGCCGACGAGGCGCTGGCCAAGGCGAAGGAGGAAGAGGAGGAGGACGGTGAGGACTGCGTCCCGGAGGCCAGGCTCACCACGGTCGTCACGGGTCTGCCGTCCACCGTCGTCGCCGGCACGAAGGTCGACTTCAATCTCCGGGTGACCAACGGCACCGACAAGACGATGGACGAGGTGCTTCCGTTCGCCTACGTCCACGCGACCGACCGGAGCGGGCTCAAGAGCATCGACGACCTGGTGCACCTGCAGTGGTCCTCCGCCTCGTCCTCGAAGTGGAAGACCGTCGACAACAAGCACTACATGGACGCCATCAGCCCGCTGAAGGCCGGCGCCCACGCCGACATCAAGATGCGCCTCAAGATCGACGCCTCGGCCCCCGCAGGCAACGGCGTCACCTTCGTCGCCGGTGACTACTTCAATGACAACGGCACCTGCGGCGGGAACCCGGACCTCGAAGGCTACGAGTTCCTGATCGCCGCCGCGGGCAGCAAGCCCGGCAACGCCAAGCCCGGCGCCACCAAGCCGAACACCTCGGACGTCAAGGCACAGAGCAGCGCGTCCCGTCCGGTGAGCGGCAGCCTCGCCGCCACGGGCTCGTCCTCCGCGATGCCGCAGCTTGCGCTCGCGAGCGGCGCGGCCGTGGCGATCGGCGGGGGCGCGGTGTTTCTCGTACGCCGTCGCAAGGCCGGCTCCCACGCCTGACGCGTGGGGTGGGGTGCCGACCGGGCACCCCACCCCACGCGCCGGCCATCCAACGGGCCCGACACCGAGCAGCTCCAGGCCCCGGGTCAGCTACCTGAGGCTGCGTTTTTGTCCTGGTCCCGCTGGTGACTCCTTCCCCGACGCCCCACGCTTTTCGACGGCCAAGCCCACAGCCCCGTACGACGCTTCGCAGCGGGGGGAACCGACGTGCCGCCCCGACCATGTCGCTCATGCCCGGAGGGACAACAGCTTCTGACCAGCCCACCCACCTACCCTTTCCGCCCCGTCGCGCTCGTGCGCCGACGTGGCCACCCGCCATGTCGACCACAGGTCTGCCCACACGGCACCCGACCTGCTGGGAACTTCACGCTTTGCGTAACCAGAACAAACCCCTATGAACAACCCCAGCCAGGGTTGACGAAACACATAAGGCACCCCCAGCAGCACTCGGCAAACCGGAGGTGCCGGCCGTCCGGTGGGGACGGTTCAAGCGGTGAGGTTGCACAGCCGGTCCAGGACGGCTTGCCGCTCCTCGGTGTCGTAGCTCCAGCCCTGTGCCCAGTCGAGCGCCGAGCCGCCCCGCGACTCCCGAAGGTGCGGGTCGGCTCCATGACGTAGCAGCAGCTCGACGAGGGGCAGGTTCGCTTTGGTAGCGGCTGCGGCGAGTGGTAGTCCGCTGCGCCATCCCCGGGATTCGGCGTTGGGCAAGGCCCCGGCCGCCAGGAGCAGCTCGGCGCAGCGGTTTTCGCCTTGGACGGCGGCGAGGTAAAGCGGTGTGGCTCCGTCAGGGTCGCGGGCGTCGGGATCGGCGCCTTGGGTGAGGAGTCGCTGGAGAAGTCCGACGTGTCCGTCACCGGCAGCCGCGGCAAGCCGCTTCGGCAGCTTCTTACGCTCTCTGTTGTTCACGTGTTTCCACGGGCGCGGGGCCTACCGCCTGGAGCTGCGGAAGGTGCAGTGGTGCGCCCACCCCTTTCCGTACTTCTTGCTGATCTGGGCTTGTACATCCCGCTGGGCGGTCTTTTCGGCCTCCGACTTTCTCTTTCCCGTCACTGCGGGCGAGCCTCACTCACCGCACGGGGAAGCCGAAGGAGTACCCCTGCTGCTTCAGCCAGGGCAGCACCTCGCGCAGAGCGGCCACGGTCTGGGAGCGATCCCCTCCCGCGTCGTGGAAAAGGACGGTCGGCCCGTCGGAGATCTCGCTCTTGACGGTGGCGACCATGGTGTCCACGCCGGGACGCTCGAAGTCTTTGGAGTCGACGTTCCAGCCCAGCGGCCGCATCCCCCGAGACGCGGCGAGCTGTCGGCTGTACGGGGTGAAAGCGCCGCCCGGGGCCCGGTAGTACTGCGGGCGGACGCCTCCGGATGCCTTGGTGATCATGCGTTCGGCATCCAGGATCTGCTGGGACTGATAGGCCTCGGGCTTGGAGTCCATGGCGGTGTCGTGCGAGATCGTGTGGTTGCACAGCCGGTGCCCGGCTGCCACGACCGCCTTGACCAGGTCCGGGTGCGCCTGGGCCTGGGTGCCCACCATGCAGAACGTGGCCTTGACGCCGTTGTCCTTCAGCAGTTGCAGCACCTGCGGCGTCCAGACCGGGTCCGGTCCGTCGTCGATGGTGATGTTGACGCCACGGGCACCCTTGTCCGAGGCGTGCGCGATGTCCGCCGCCACCTTGGCCCGGTCCTGGGACCGGGCGTCCGGCGCTGAGACACGCGCTTGAGGCCCCCCTCCGACGGGGTCGGCCTGGGCGGTCCACACCGAGGTGGCAGCGGCCACCGCTGTCACCCCGAGCGCCGCCGCGAGAAGCCGGCCGTGCCATCCCCTTCCCTTGTGCTTTGCCATGTCCGCCCGCCCCTTTGCTGCCTCCGCCGATGCCGTGCACCCATGTAGACACACGAACGCCCCTACGAGATCCGTCGGTTACCGATCGCGGACGAATCTGCAGGGGGCCGGCGACAAACACAGGAGTTCCGCGACAGATGAGGGGGGCGCGACGGCCTCGAAAAGGTACCGGCGAGGGCGGCAGACGCCGATCCGCACGGCTTCCGGCGGAGGCACCCACGCATTCGTCGCATGGCTCGCGAAGCAGGGCCGATGGCTGTCCCACTCGGTCGGCGTGACCATCACCGGGCAGATTCACCCGTCCGTGCTGACAGTCCCGCCCTCCGCCTGGACGCCCGCTGTCGAACCCGGCGGCGAGATCCGCGACGGCGCCTGGAGCGCCGAGCTCGACGGAGACTGTCTGACCGGCCGGCCGAAGGGCATGTGGCTGATCGTCCGCGAGGAACGGCCGCACCTCGGCGCACAGTTGCGCTTCACCGACGCCGACGGCCAGCGGCCTGCCCACACGCCCCGGCAAACGAAGAAGAGCCCGTCAGCAAGCTGACGGGCTCCCGCGAAAGATCGAGGCTAACCTGGCTGACCTGCCATCAGGTCAGATCGTCGGTGTGTCATCGACGACCTCCTTGTGGGGTTCGACAACGAACCTCCAGCCATCGCTGGGCTCCAGGAATCGCACTCGGGTCGGGTAGATGTCCAAGGCGCGGCGGTCACGGTTCTGGCTGCTCGTGTTCTTCCGCCCCCGGGCCGGCTCCTCGAACAGGTCGACCTTGACCTCCGGCACCGCGACGACTTCCTCGCTCCAGCGCTGAACGATCCCCGCGCCGAAGGCGTCCCTGGCGGCGGAGTAGAGCGACTCCAGAGATTCCTTGCTCCCGTTGGGCACGAAGAGGGCGAGATTCAGGAGGACGCCGGCACTCTGAAGAACCTCGATTTCCTCCCCCGCCTTGTCGGAAATCCAGATCCCACTTTCTTCAGCATTGTCCGGGAGGACATGAATTTCCTCACCGAAGATCGTCCTCGCAATGAAGGACCCTCCCTCAAAATTCTTACCCGGCTTCGTAAGGAAAGCCGGGGCGTAGCAGTCGAGAGGAAGGCCATCCATCTCTGCCGAGACGAAGATTCCGTCCTGGAGACCCAACTCCGAAACCTCTTCGGCCGTAAGACGTCGAGCCGTAACCTTCTCGGTATTCACGCCATTCCCCTTTTTTGCGGCGTCCTGTGAATTCATTGAAACTCTACCACGAAAACGATCAGCCAGTTCCCGCTTAATTCCTTCTGGGAGAACAGCAGAAGAACCCTCCCACGTCACCTGCGAAACGCGGCAATCGTTGAGAAATACTGCGAGATTCAAGAGGTTGCCTACTCGCTTCAACGATCTTTTCGGCAGCCAAGTCAGTCGTCAGGTGGAATGCGGGCAAACTTAGCCGAATGGACACAAGCAGACAGGAGGCGTCTTGATGCTCGGCATTGCGCTGTGCGTGCGCGCCCATCGCGATGGGCCAGATCCCAGTGACCCAACCGAGCGAACCGCGGCGGTCCCCTCTCTGGTCGGGCGCTTCGCGCCCTGCCCCGACAGCCGCCTGTCGCGGCGCCGCCATCCGGTGGGCGCAGACGTGGGCGGACGACATCGGGGAACAGCTTCAGGAGCTTGAGGCTCCGCACGAGGACTGATGGCGTCACGGATGCCGACCACTCGACAAGAATGCGGTTCGCGACAGATCACCCTGCCCCATCCCTGCCCTTCGGAGCGGACAACAGCGGCCAAGCACGGCGCCCCTCGCGGGCTGCTCTCGTCGGCAGCCTCGCGGCTGCGGGCGAACTGGCCTGCAGTCAGAAGGCGCAATGTGCGCATGCACGAGTCCGAGATGATGTTCAACGAGCCCGATCCACTCGGGCGCGCTTGGGAGGAAAAACGTTGGTACTCAGCTAATGAGGAAATCAAAGTCCCGAAGCCGGACATTCCCGAGATACACCCCCCAAGCCCAGGAAGGGATGAACCAACAAATGGCGGACAACGAGGCCCGTATGCGAGCTGCGGAAATCGTCGCGGAGGAATGGAAGACTATCCTCGACTCCGAAGACAACTTGATCAATCCTGCCATGCCCCGGGCAGCGTATGCGAACCCTCGCCTTCGGGAACTATCCCCAATGGTCAGCCACGGCGCCTTGTACCTCAGCCGGTGCATCCGCTTCCCATGGACCCACGACGTGGGCACCCTGTTCCCACGCGGCGGTGGCGGGTTTATGGTCATCCGTCAGTCCAACGGCACCATCCTCGGGGAGCCCGAAACGGTGGAGGAGGCGGTGGCCCTGATCGTCGCCAACCTCCCCGAGGGCTGCGGACCCGCTATCGACGGAACGGCGGACGACCTGTGACCGTGGATGTCCGCCGCGCAATGGCGGCCTCGGATACGGTTCGCACACACGCACTGCCGCGGCTGAGACCGTGCCCCTCGTGGTGAGTCGCCCGTAGCAGCGGAGGACGGCAGCCGGGCCGAGAGATGCCGGGTTGCCGCGGGGCGGCGTTCACAGCGACCCCTGACCTGCATCGATGTCGAATACGACGCTCTGGATCCGAGGGGGCCACTTCGTGATGCCGCATCGCGAGATCGAAGCCAAGTGGCCTACGTCATATACGCGGTTAGGCCGTCACTTTCGGATCTTTCCGGGCCCGGGCCTCCGTCGGGCCGGGATCGGCCGGTGGTCAGCTCGGGTTCGGCTGTGCGAATCCCCCCGGCCGCCGTGGCGGCGTACGTGGAACGGGCCCGGCCGGTCCACCTGCCCTTCCGGGGCGAGGTGGTCCGGGCGGACCCGCCGAAATCGGAACCGGACGAACGAAGCCGGCCCCCGGGACCCCCGTGGTCCCGAGTGGCCCCCGGACCCGCGCCGTCAGGAGATGCGGATGCCCGACCAGTTCGTGGCCTTGCCGACCTGCGACCGGTTGTCGAAGCCGCCGTGGCCGTTGCCCCGGTTCAGCCAGGCGCGGCCGTCCTTGTCGAGCGAGATCAGGTCGCCCCGGCCGTCCCCGGACAGGTCGAGCCCGCCGACCACGTCCTTGTTGGAGGTGCCCCAGTCCTTGAAGACCAGCGACCGGGGCGTGAAGGTGCCGGCGCCGGTCCCCCTGAACCGCCACAGCTCGTTCGACGCGTCGAGGGCCAGCAGGTCGTTCTTGCCGTCGCCGTCGAGGTCCCCGGCGGCGATCAGCCTCTTGTAGCCGCCGAAGCCGGACCCGGCGAGCGAGCGGGCCTTGAAGCCGCCCGCGCCGTTGTTCGCGTATACGTACAGCTTCCCGGTCGAGGCGGACCGGGTCAGCAGGTCGGCCCGGCCGTCGCCCGTCACGTCGCCGGGCGAGACGACCGCGTCGTACCCGCTCCAGTCCGAGGAGACCTTGACGTGGAACGACTGCTGGTCTGGCAGCCCGCCGCAGATCGTCGGGTAGACGCGGGCCTCGCCCTTCGGGTAGCGGACGAACACGTCGTTGCAGCGGTCGCCGTCGAGGTCGCCGAACGGCAGCACGAGCGTGCCCGTCGGCCAGCTGCTCGCGCGCTGCCCCGCGGACAGCTTCGTCGCGTCGCCCGCGTACACCTTCAGCCCGGTGCTGTCCCGGCCGAACAGGTCGGCCTTGCCGTCGTCCGTGTAGTCACGCCACTTGGGCAGCGCGCGGCTGGTGGTGGTGGCCTGGTAGACGCCGTCCAGGACGAAGCTGTTCGTCTCGGTCCGCTTGTACTCGTCCCACAGCACGACGGGCCGGCCGAGCGCGTCGGCGGCCACCTGGGGCGCCCCGGTGAACTGGGCACTCGTCGCGCTCAGCCGCCGCGGGGCGGACCAGGTGCCGCCCTTGAAGACGGCGGCCATCGTGTACTCCTCGGACGAGTAGCCCTCCCGCCACGTCACCGTGACCGTGCCGCCCGAGGTGGCGGCCGCGCCGACCGCGCGCACCTTCTTGTGCGTGGAGAAGGGCTGCGTGTACGGCTGCCAGACGCCGGTGGCCGCCGAGCGCACCGCGTACCAGGGGCCGGTCGAGTAGCCGGGCCCGCCGGCGACGAAGAGGTCGCCGTTGGGCAGGTAGACGGGCGCCGTCATCCCGTACGTGCTGCCATAGTTGGCAGCGGACCGCGGGGTGCTCCACTGCGTGGCGCCGGCGGGCCGGCGCGTGTTCATGAGGTGCGCGGTGTTGTCGTAGAACACGTCGAAGCCGCCCTGTGGATTGGCGAACACCTTCGGGCGCGCCAGGTCCACGCCCGGGACCGGGAAGTCCCGGACCGCGGTCCAGGCGGACGCGCCGGGGGCCTTCTCCAGGGCGACGACGGCCTTGCTTGCCTGCCACTGCCACACCAGCAGGGCGGTGCCGTCCTTGGCGACCGCCAGGTCCATGCCGGAAATGTCCCGGCTGCCGGACGGCGGCTGCTCGTTGAGGTCGGCCGGAGCGGTCCACGCGGCCTGCGGGCCGGTCTTCTCGGCGGCCTTCACGACGCCGGAGACCGACCACACGGCGACCAGCCGGCCGTCGGGGGTCGCCGCCAGGTGGTGGTACCCCTTCTCGGGGACCGCGGCAACGTACTCGGGCTCGGAGAAGGCGGTCGCGCCGGGCGTGAGGGTGGCCACCTTCAGCCAGTAGTTGTTGTGGTCGTCGGCGCGCTTGGCCCGCCAGACCAGGCGCACCGAGCCGTCGCCGAGCGAGACAAGCTCGGTGTTGTACCCGCCGGCGTCCGGCCAGGTCTGCGGGGCGAGCCAGCTGGTGCTGCCGGCGGCCCGGATCCGGGTGGAACGGGAGAGCCCGTCGCCGGTGAGGGAGACGAGGGCGCCGTTCCCGGCCGACTCCAGGGCGTTCAGCCCGCCCGAGGCGGAGGCGGGGTTGGGGTTCGGGGCGTGCAGGGTGCGGGTGCCCCACGGGCCCGTCCCGACGGCGGCCGGGGCAGTGCCGGCGGCCGTGACGGTGGTGCCGGTGGCCGCGCCCGCGGCCGTGGCGGTGGTGTGGGCGGCGGCCGGGGCCGCGGACGCCAGGGCGAGGACGGAAGTGAGCGCGATGCCGAGCACCGCGCGGGACTGCGAAGTCATGGGAATGCCCCCCCGGGGCAGGACGTATCCGGTGGCACGGATTCGCCGAACTGTTCGAGCAAGTCAGGCGCAGCGTATATCAGCCAAGATCGGCCCACGCGGGGGCTTCCCTCTCCCTGCTCAGAGGAATTCGGCCAGCGTGTCCAGCGCGCAGCAACTCGCCCTCGTCGCCCGACGGCAGCTGCGCCACCACCTCCTCCACGCCCGGCTCCGCGTAGTGGTCGCGCTCGCCGTGCGAGGGGTGGATGGGCGTACGAGAAGACCCATCGGGGCCGCTGTTTCCACAGATCAGGGGCTACTTCGATGCCCAACGCGCCATGGATTCCCAAGCCCAGGGCGCGAGTTCGACTCTCGTCACCCGCTCCACGACGAAGGCCCTGGTCAGAGCCCAGGGCCTTGTGGGCACGGTTCGGTGCAGCAGCAGGTGCCCCGTGGCGGGTCGGCTTGATCGCATGTTCAGTACGCCGTTTCCGTCCAAGCGACCTGGTGGAAGTCCGGGCACTCGTTCCCATGCGCGATGCAGGCGTCGAGGCCGGCGGGCAGGTACGCGCTCATCGCGGCATGTGCGTGCGATCGTGCGGGCCAGTGGTCATCGTCTCCAGAACAGGAGGTGAGTGATTCCGCTGGGACTCGGCACTGACTCAAGGTGGAAGCGGTCGAGCAGGTCGGTGTGGCTCTCCCACAGCCGTTCGCCCCGACCGAGGTCGACGGGCGCGACGGCGATGTGCATCGTGTCGACCAGGTCGGCCTCGAGGAACTCGCGGATGGTGGCAACTCCACCACCGAGGCGCACGTCCCGGCCAGCGGCTGCCTGCTTCGCGCGTGCCAGCGCCTCGGCCGGTGTCGCATTGAGGAAATGGAAGGTGGTGTCAGCCAGGGTGAAGGACGGGCGTTCGTGATGGGTGAGCACGAAGACCGGCGCGTGGAACGGCGGGGTGTCTCCCCACCATCCCTGCCACTCGTGGTTCTCCCAGGGGCCACGCTGGGGGCCGAATTTGTTACGCCCCATGATCTCCGCTCCCATGCCGCGGGCATGGTCGCGGGTCAGATAGTCGTCCAGGCCGCGAGTGCCGCCGGGGTCGGCGCGGTTCACCCAGCTGGCGGTGGCGCCCGCCCAGGAGAAAAGAGCGGAGGGGTCCGCGTGACCGAAGGGCCGGTCCAGGCTCTGCCCCTCACCGGCACCGAACCCGTCCCGCGACACCGTGAAGCACTGCACCCTCAACAGCTGCGACATGCATCCTCCTTCAGGAGCTGACAGCAATTTCTGATTGCAACCTGCAACCAGTGGCACTGTACTATGCTATGGATATGCCGCAACCAGTACGGACCGATCGTCTGCCCGTGCCGGACGGGAAGTCGGGCTGCCCGATCAACTTGACCGTCGAGCTGCTGGGCGACCGATGGAGTCTGGTCGTGCTGCGGGATGTCATGTTTGGCGGCCACAGGCACTTCCGCGAGCTCCTCACGCATTCGATCGAGGGCATCGCGTCGAACATCCTCGCCGCCCGCCTGTCGAAGCTCGTGGACGCCGGCCTGCTCACTCGGCACGATGACCCAAGCCACCGGCAGAAGATCGAATACCGGCTCACCGAGGCAGCGATCGAACTCGTTCCACTCATGACGCATCTGGGCGCCTGGGGCTCCCGGTGGCTCCCCACAACGCCCGAGCTGTCGATCCGTGCCCAACTTCTCGCTCGCGGCGGCCCTGAGATGGGGGAGAGATTCATGGACGAGCTCCGCGCCATGCACCTCGAAGGCCGCCCACAACGTGCCGACGGCGTCCTCGCCGAACTCACCCTGGCCTACGAACGCGCCGCTTCCACAAGCTGAGCCCGACCGGCAAACGCCACGATCGCGGATCAGCACGCTCCGGTCGCGGTGCCGGTCAGCGGACCGGCTCGGCCCGGTGCCAGGGGGCGCCGGGCCGGGTGGGGCGCGCGTCCGCGGCGAGCCTGAGCGCGTACATGGCCCGGTCGGCGCCGGGCACGGGGCCGAGGTAGTCGTGGCCGACCATGTGGCACCAGGCCGGCAGGTCGAGCGGGGCGGCCGGGTCGGTGGCGATGACGTACACGACTGTGCCCGGCTCGGCGTCGGCGATGCGGGCTCGCAGGCGGAGCAGGAGAGTGACGCACAGCAGGCCGGTGCCGTCGACGGTGATGTCGGCGGCCGGTACCGGGGAGGCGCTCACCGGGGCAGGGCCTGGGTGACGCGCCACAGCCGGCGGGGCAGGCCACCCTCCTCGAAGGGGTGGACCTCCTGCAGCTGCCAGTCGTCGGCGAGGGCGTCGACCAGGTCGCGGGGGAAGAAGTGCACCGCGAAGCCGCCGTGCTCCCAGATGTCGTCGCCGTGCCCGGTGCCGACCCCGTAATGGGCGTCGCCGGTGTGACGGACGGTGTAGACGAAGACTCCGCCCGGCCGCAGGACCCGGCGCACTTCGGTGACCAGGGCCTGGATCTCCTCGGTGGACAGGGCCATGCACAGCAGCATGTGGGCGAACACCGCGTCCACCGAGCCATCGGCCGACGGGAGCGGCTCGCGCACGTCGTGCACCGCGGTGGTGACCTGTCCGGACACGCCCTGGGCGTCGGCAGTTTCGCGCAGCTGCTCCAGGCCGACCGGGCTGAAGTCGGTGGCCTGGACGGTGAAGCCTTCTCGGGCGAAGTACAACGCGTCGCGGCCGTGCCCGGCCCCCAGCTCCAGCACCTGGCGGGCGCGGGCCGAGCGGAAGACCCGGGCTGCGTGGACGGCCGGCTCGGACGGCTCTTCGCCGTACATGGAGGGGTGCTCGCCGTACGTCTGCTCCCAGTGCTCCCGTTGAGCCGCAGCGAGCTCGTGCCCCGCCATGCTGACGCCTCTCTCGATTGACCGGCCGCCGCCGGTTCCCATGTCGGCCACCCTACGGGCTGTCCCGTACCGCGCGTTCGTGACCAGCGGTCGTCGGGGGCTGGGGAAACATCGGCCCGGGACGCTGCCGACAACGAGTGACGCACGCCGAGCCGGCGGCTGCGCTCCGGAGTGTGGTGGAGGGACCGTGGCCCAGCGGGCGAAGCGGCGTCAGAAGGCCACTGCGTCCCGGGCCAGGGGGCAGGTCATGCAGTGGCCGCGGCCGAGTTCGGCGCCGACGATGGTGATGACCTCGACGCCGGCCTTGTGCAGGAGGGTGTTGGTCTGGGTGTTGCGGTCGTAGGTGAAGACGACGCCCGGTTCCATGTGCGTCACCGCGGAGCCCCATGGCCACCCCCTGGGTCCATTTTGGCCGGTACCTGCCACACGACTCCACGCGTGACCCCATCCCGGTCCACCAGAACGGGAATCGCTCCCACTAACGCTTCCGCCGACCGCCTGCGAGCACCGTGTCCGTAGGATCCACCAGGCAGCCGGGGCCGCCCCTCACCCCTCCATCACATACGGAGCCTGAGCACTCACATCAGCATGGTGCGGGCCGGTGTGGGGAAATCGGTCCTGCCGGAGGTTCTCACCGTCGCCGATCCCGGGAAATCTCGTTCTCGTACCGATCGCCCCCCGTCACAGCAGAAGGCTCGCGCCGCGCGGGCCGGGCGAACCTCCGTGGCCGCCGCCCGTACGCGCCCTCGCGGACTCCATGCGAACGGAGTTGCCGCAGCCCTCCGAAGCCCTGCGGGACCCCTGTACAGCCCCCGCGTGTCGGTCATCTCTCGCTGCAGGATGCCCAGGTGAGCGGCGTGACGGCGGGGTGGCGGCCCCGCACCTGGATGTGAACATTCCGCGTCAATGGTGCAACTGGCGTGTTGGCCTTGACATTTACCCAACAGGCCGATGCTAAGATCATCTTACTTCCAGTGGGCTGACGGCATATGGGGGCATTCCGGGAGGGATGAATTCCTCGGCCCCACTTTCGGAGGGACCTTCCCCGCGTGGCACGATCCGTGGCTCAACGAGTCCGGACCGTATGGCACATGAGGGAGCGTCAAGCCGTTTCCGTAGCCATGGCACTTGAAGTGAGTCTCATGACATTTGCACAGGGCCCTCTCTTCTGGGCACTGGTTGTCGTAGCACTAGTCGCTGTGGGTGCCGTCCTGCGGGCTCGCAAGACAAACGTCGGTCTGCGCAGACAGAACGCCGCACTCCGTGGGGAGCGTGACGCGCTGCAACGGCAGCGGGACGAACTCCATGTCAACCACACCGGTCTGCTGCATCGTCAGGCCGCCGAGCTGGCCGAGGTCCGCAAGGACGCCGAGGAGGAGACCAAGGCCGTCCTCAAGGCGGCCGTGCGCACCCTCCAGGGGCTTGCGGACGAGCAGCAGGTGGTCATCGAGAACGCCCAGAAGAAGCACGGCGACGACCCCAGCATGCTCGCCGATCTCATGGCCATCGACCACGCCAACAGCCAGTTCGGTCGCCGGGCGCAGGGCATCGCGGTGCTCTGCGGCGGTTGGCTCGGGCGCAGGGAGACGGTCGCCTCCGTCTTCGACGTGGCCCGCAGCGCCCAGGGCCGTATCCGGCAGTTCGACCGGGTCCGGGTCAACGGGCAGGTGAACTTCTCGGTCGTCAGCAAGGCCGTGGAACCTGTGGCTGTGGTCCTCGCCGAGCTGCTGGCCAACGCCACCAACTACTCCGCCCCCGGCGCCCCGGTGGAAATCAACATCCAGGCCGTCCCGATGGGCGTCTGCCTCATCATCGACGACGCCGGCCTCGGCATGGGCCAGGAGGAGAAGGACCGCGCCGCGGCCCTCCTCGCGCCTCAGGCCGCGATCAGCGTCTCCAGTCTGGGTATTCCCCCGCAGTTCGGATTCGCCGTCTCCGGCGTGCTGGCCGCGCGCTACGGGTTCAAGGTCTCGGTCGACTCCGTATCCCCTTATGGAGGCGTACGCGCGGTGGTTCTCCTGCCCGACGAGCTACTCACCGGCGATGCACCCGCACCCCCGGCACCTCTTGCGGCCCCCGGTGGCCACCATGCGGACGTGTCGCCGCTCCCCCGCCGTCAGGCACCGGCGCCGCAACCGACTCCCCTGTTCCCTCCGGCCGCACACCCGGCCCCCGCTCCGCAGCCGACGGGGTCCTTCACCACCGCCGGTGGCCTGCCCAAGCGTCGTCGCAAGAGCCCGGTGTCGGTGGTGCCGTCGACCGAGCCCGGCCCGGTGCGCAGCAATGAGGAGACCGCTTCCCGCCTGGGCGCGTTCCAGCGTGGAACACGGTCCGGGCGCGACACGACGACGATGGAAGGACCCGAGTTCCAGTGAACCCCGACCTGTCCTGGGTACTCAACGATGTGCTCCAGGTACCCGGCGCACGGCACGCGATCCTCGTGTCCGCCGACGGCCTGCTGCTGGCCAACTCCAGTGAGATCGGCCGGGACGACGCGGAGACCGTGGCGGCTGCGATGAGTTCCATGCAGTCGCTGAGCCGGGCCGTCGCACCGTTCATCGGCGCCCAGACGCCCGGCCGCTGGCACCAGACGCTCCTCGAGTACGAGCACGGCTGGATCTTCCTGATCGCCGCCGGTACCGGCGCCTATCTGGCGGCGGCCGCCGCGGCCGACGTGGACATGGAGGCCATGTCTTTCCGTATGCAGCAACAGGTCGCCGCGCTGGGGAAGGCGATGACCACACCTCCCCGCCAGAACGCCGGAAGCGACGCATGACGACGCCGGGCGAGGAGCAGGCGGTCAGCAGCGGGTTCGTCCGGTCCTACGTCATCACCGGCGGTCGCGGCCTGCCCGATGCGGGGGGCCTCTCCCTCGTCACCCTGGTCACCATCGCGCCCGACCGGCAGCAGCCCCCGAACCCGAGCCCCGAGGTCCGGGCGATCTGGGAGCTGTGCTCCGGTGGCTATCTGTCGGTGGCGGAGGTCGCGGGCCATCTGGAGCTGCCCGTCGGAGTGGCACGGCTGCTGCTGAACGATTTAGCGGATCAGGGTCATCTGATACGCCGTAAGGCGCCACCGCCGGCTCAGCTCGTTGACAGGAAGATCCTCGAAGAGGTGTTGCATGGACTCCACGTCCGGTTCGGCTGAGAACATCTATGTGCCGGACGCGGTACAGCGTGCGGCGAAGATCCTCGTCGTCGGACACTTCGCCGTGGGCAAAACGACGCTCATCGGCACCCTCTCCGAGATCACTCCGCTGCGCACCGAGGAGAGGATGACGCAGGCCAGTGCCCACATCGACGATCTGCGGGGCGCGCCCGACAAGGTGACGACAACGGTCGCACTGGACTTCGGCCGTCTGACGCTCGGCGACGAACTGGTGCTGTACCTGTTCGGTACGCCGGGCCAGCAGCGCTTCGTCGAGCTGTGGGAGGACATGGCGCGGGGCTCGCTCGGTGCGCTGCTCCTCGTCGACCCGGCTCGCCTCGCCGACACCTTCCCGGTGATCGACCTCGTCGAGACGTACGGGCTGGAGTACGCGGTCGCGGTCAACAGCTTCGACCCGTACTCCCAGCACGCCGAGAACGAGTTGCGTGAGGCTCTCGATCTGCTGCCGGACACCCCGGTCGTGTACTGCGACGCCCGGGACGAGAACTCGTCCGCGCAGGCCTTGATCACTCTGGTCCGGCACCTTCTCGCACGGGTGGCCTGACCCCTGCTCCGTCCGCCTTCCGTCGGTACGGGATCCCGATCCCCGTTTTCCGTCCGCCGTCCGGGCCCTGCGAGGCCCGCGATCACATCGAGGAATCACACATGGACTCTCAGCCGGGAGCCACCCCGTACAGCGCCCCCACCGGGTGCCCGATGCACGGTGAGCGGCAGAAGTCGCTCTACGGGCCGGAGTTCGCGTCCGATCCGCAGCGTGTGTACGACGAGTTCCGGGCGCACGGGCTCGCCGCTCCGATCGAGCTGGCTCCCGGGGTGGAGGCCACGCTGATCGTGCAGCACGAGGCCGCGCTCCGGGTCCTGCAGAACCCCTCGTTCTTCGCCCGTGACTCGCGGCGGTGGGCGGCGCTGCGGGAGGGCCGCGTACCGCTCGACAGTCCGGTGCTGCCCATGATGGCGTACCGGCCCAACTGCCTGTTCACGGACGGCACCGAGCATCTGCGCCTGCGCAAGGCGGTCACCGAGAGCCTCGCCCGCCTCAACACCACGCGGCTGAGCCGGGATGTCGAGCGCATCGCCGACTACCTCATCGACCAGTTCATCGAACGCGGCTCCGCCGACCTGCTGGGCGACTACGCCAAGCTTCTGCCGCTGCTGTTGTTCAACCAGCTCTTCGGCTGCCCCGGTGACATCGGCGACCGGCTGACCCGTGGCATGTCCGCGATCTTCGACGGCGAGGACGTACTGCGGGCCAACGCCGAGCTGACGGAGTGCCTGATGGAGCTCGTCGCCCTCAAGCGGCGGCAGCCCGGCGAGGACATCACCTCCTGGCTCATCCAGCACCCGGCAGGCCTGCGGGACGAGGAGCTCAAGGACCAGCTCGTCATGCTGATGGGCGCGGGCATCGAGCCGGAACGCAATCTCATCGCCAACGCCCTGCTCCTCATGCTGTCCGACGACACCGGGGGCCCGCAGCGGCGAGGTACGGGGATGCTGGTCGAGGACGCCCTCGACGACGTGCTGTGGAACAACCCGCCGATCGCCAACTACGCGACGCACTACCCGGTCCAGGACGTCGACCTCGGCGGCGTGACGCTGAAGGCGGAAACCCCCGTACTCATCAGCTTCGCCGCCGCGAACAGCGACCCCGCGCTCACCGATGCCCGCCAGACCCTGAGCAAGGGCGCCCATCTGGCCTGGGGTGCGGGCCCCCACGTCTGCCCGGCGAAGTCCCCCGCCCAGCTCATCGCCCTCACCGCGATCGAGAAGATCCTCAACACCGTGCCGGACCTCGCCCTCGCCGTGCCGGCCTCGGCGGTCGAATGGCGGCCGGGCCCGTTCCACCGGGCGCTGGTGTCCCTGCCGGTCCGGTTCAGCCCGAGTGCCGCGCGCCACGCGGCGACGGCCGCACAGCCGCCCGTTTCGTCCCGGATCGCCACCCCCGAAGAAGCTCCCGCCGCACGCTACGACCACGTGGAGCCGCACAAGAAGACAAAGGGCTGGTGGAGTTCCTTCCTTGACGTCTTCCGCGTGTGACGGCCGTCCGGCACATGGATTCTGACGAATTGTGCGCATGACTGGATGTCACACAGACCCGGAATATGGGTCGTTCGACATATGACAAGGGGCCGACAAGCCATTTTCTTGTGACAGGGGCAACAGCGATCGACGCATGGCAGATATATGCGGAGGGGTAGGTTCTGGCCGTAACCATGAGCCCAGGACAAGGAACTCTGCGTGAGTGCTATTTGTGGCACAGACAGGCCCACCACTGTCGACCGCCGTGCCCTCATTTCCCTCCTACGGCGACTCAAATCGCCGGAGGGGCAGGCTGATCCCTACGCCCTTCTGGGCGAGCTGAGATCCATGGGTGATGTCGTACGCGCTCCCTGGAACGCGTACTTCGTCACCGGCTTCGACACGTGCAGCGAGGTGCTGCGCGGCCGCAACTGGCTGGCGCCGGACTTCGCCTGGCAGGAACGCCAGGCGGACACCGAGCGCTGGGACGCGGTCGCCACGCAAGAGATGACCAAGACGCTCTCGCGCCTCAACGCGCCCGCTCACACATGCCAGCGCCGCAGCCTCGGCAACCTCTTCGACCGTTCGACCATCGAGCGGCTGACCCCGCAGGTCGAGGAGGACGTCACCCGTCTTCTCGACGAGCTGGCCGAAAAACTGCGCCAGGGCGAGACCGACTTCGTCAGTACGGTCAGCGAGCAGCTCCCGATCAGTACCATCGGCTCCTGGCTGGGGATCCCGCCCGAGGACTACCCCCACATCCTGGAGATCACCCACAACCAGGTGCACGCCCAGGAGCTGCTGCCCACCAAGAGCGAGCTCGCCGTGTCCGCCGAGGCGACCGTGCATCTACGCGCGTACTTCACCGACCTGGTGGAACAGCGCCGCGCCAACCCTGGCAACGATGTCCTGACCGGCTGGATACACGCCTGGGACGCGACGGAACCCGACCGTGAGGCCGCGGACGAGATCCTCTACCGTCTCACCATGTTCGTCGCCATCGCCTCGCTGGAGACCACCGCGACGCTGCTGTCGAGCATGGTGGGGCTGCTGCTGAGGGAGCCCGGCCGGTGGGCATGGCTCGCGGAGCACCCCGGATACATCGACGCCGCCGTCGACGAGGCCCTTCGGTACGACCCTCCCATCCACATCAACACCCGGATCGCCGCCGACGACACGGTCCTGGCGGGCGTGCCGATCGCGAAGGACAGCATGGTCCACGTCATGTACGGGGCCGCCAACCACGACCCTCGGCGCAACGACGACCCGGATGCCTTCGACATCGAGCGCACCGGCACCCACCTCACCTTCGGGGGCGGTGTGCACTACTGCCTGGGCGCGGCCCTCGCCCGCCTCGAGGCACGTACGCTCCTGACCCAGCTCCTGAAACGTTTCCCCACCCTGCGCGCCGTCACGGGGCCCAGCTACGCGTCCCGTCTGGTCTTCAGGCGTGTGACCTCGATGAACGTGGCGATATGAAGCTCTCGCTCCCCGACTACCTGTCCCCGTACCGGCGGCCGAGCACGGTACGCACCGTGCGCGAGGGCCCCGTCCTGCGCGTGGAGCTGAACCGCCCCGACACCGGCAACGCGGTCACCGAGGCGATGCTGGACGATCTTCTGACGGTACTGGCCGCACCGGACCCCGACGTCAGGGTGCTGGTGCTCAGCGGTGCCGGGGACGACTTCTGCCTGGGCGGGGACCGGAACGAGTTCGCCGACTGGCTCGACCAGGACCCCACCGGGCGGGGCATCCGGATCGCGGGCGACAAGGCCCGCCGCGTCTGCGAGGCGATCTCCACCAGCCAGGCCGTCACCATCGCCAGGATCCAGGGCAAGGCGATCGGCGCGGGACTGGCGCTGGCCCTCGCCTGCGATCTGCGCGTCGGCGCCGACACCGCCGGTTTCCGGCTGCCGGAACTGGCGCTCGGGCTGCCCACCGCCTGGGGCGGCGTGCTGCCCCGCCTGATCCACGAGGTCGGCGCCGCCCGTGCGCGCGAACTCATCCTGACCGGACGTGCCTTCGACGCCGACGAGGCGTACGAACTGTCGGTCCTCCAGCGCGTCGTGCCCGAGGACGCCCTCGACGAGGCGGTCACCGCGTGGGCCAAGCCCATCGTGCGCCGCCCCGAGGCCGCCCTGCGCGTCACGAAGGCGCTGCTCAACTCGTACGCCGCCCCGACGCGACTGGCCGATCCGTCCGTCCTGGACGCGGAGCTGATGGCCACCGTCGCGGCAGCGACCCGCCGGACCCGCGATGCCGGGGGAACCACGGCGGGAGCTTCGCTGTGACCGCGTAGGTCCACGCTCACCGGGTGCGCCCGGTCTCCGTTGCGTCCCCGATCGCCGGACGGGCTGTCGCTCGACCCGTCCGGCGATCGCGTGTGACGCGGGTCACGGGAACCCGCGGTGAGGTGCTGGACAGCTGAGGGGGGTGAGCACACATATGCGTACCCGGGTGCGGGCCGGGGAATCGAGCGCGTTCGCGGAGCTGTACGACAGCTACGCCCGCTGCTGCCCTCCCCTGCTGCTGTCCACCAAGCCGGTTGAGGGAATCGGCAACGAAATTCTCGACCTCACTCCTGCGAGCCTGCAACGCGCCAAGCGAACGAAAGTCTTCACTTGGACCGACCGGCACATGGGGGGTGGGAGAAGGAGCGGGGCTGGGTGCGTGCAGCTGCAAGGCGGAGGATTGAGGCAACGCGGAGCGTTGGTGATTGACGACAA
>NZ_JBEOVN010000103.1:0-25558 GCF_040295565.1 Streptomyces sp. NPDC002785
GTACGCAGTTCCCGACGGTCGGCGAACCGACTGCCCGGCCGACCGGTGGCTATGAACCGGTAGAAGACCACAGTGAAGCCGTACGAGACGGCGACCTCGTTGGCGATGTCGGAGAACTTCGCGGTGCCCTTGTCGGCGGCGACGACCAGGTAGGTGTCGTCCTCGTCGTGACGGACGACGTCCCTGGGCGGCACGACCTCGCCGGCCACCATGTTGTCGGTGATGTCGAGCAGCGCCGAGATGAAGGTGCGGTAGGAGGCGATGCCCTCGGCCATCCAGGCGTCACGGTCGACGGCCGGGTCCGGGAGCTGCTTGGCGACGAAGCCGCCCTTGGCACCGACCGGCACGATGACAGTGTTCTTCACCATCTGCGCCTTGACCAGGCCGAGGATCTCCGTACGGAAGTCCTCGCGCCGGTCCGACCAGCGCAGACCGCCTCGGGCGACCTTGCCGAAGCGCAGGTGCACGCCCTCGACGCGCGGCGAGTAGACCCAGATCTCGAACGCGGGGCGGGGCGCCGGCAGGTCCGGGATGGACTGCGGGTCGAACTTCATCGAGACGTAACTGTGCGGCTTGTCGCCGTCCGTCATCTGGCCCCTGTTGTCGCTTCCCTCGCTTGCGCTCTGGAAGAAGTTGGTGCGCAGGGTGGCCTTGATGACAGTGAGGAAGGACCGCAGGATCCGGTCCTCGTCGAGCGAGGCGACCTGGTCCAGGGCCCCCTCCAGCTCCTCGAGGAGCCCGTCGGTCAGCTCCGTACCGGCCCGCTGGCGCTCGGGCGACATCCGCGCCTCGAAGAGCGAGACCAGCAGCCGGGTGGTGTGGACGTTGTTGCGGAGAGTGCTCTCCATGTAGTCCTGGCTGAAGGTCGACCCGGCCTGGCGCAGGTACTTCGCGTAGGCGCGCAGCACCATCGCCTGCCGCCAGTTCAGACCGGCGCCCAGTACGAGCGAGTTGAAGCCGTCGTTCTCCGCCTCACCCATCCACACAGCGGCGAAGGCGTCCTGGAACCGGTCGCGGGCGTCGTCGGCGAGGTAGTTGCCGCTGCCGTTGGTCTGCGGCATCCGCAGACCGAAGTCGTAGATCCAGGCGTGGGTACGGTCCGCGCAGCGCAGCTCGTACGGACGCTCGTCGACGACCTCGACACCCAGTCGCTGGAGCGCCGGGAGCACGGCGGAGAGGGAGACCTGCTCGCCGGTCCGGTAGATCTTGAAGCGGCGCTCGCCGGGGCCGGCGCCGACCGGCTCGTACAGGCTGAGGGCGAAGTCCTTCTCGTCCTTCTTGAGGGCCTCCAGGTGGACCAGGTCGGCCACGGCGGCGCGTGGCGTGTGGTCGGCCTTGTAGCCCTCGGGGAACGAGTGGCCGTATTGGCGCAGCAGCTCGGCGGCGCGCTCCTCGCCGCACTCGGCGCCCAGCGCCTCCTGGAAGCCATCGGCCCAGGAGCGGGCTGCCTCGACGAGCCGGGCCTCGATGCGGTCGGCCTCGGCGTCGGTGAGGTCGGGCAGCTCGGTGCCGGGTGCGACCCGGACGACGAAGTGCAGCCGGGAGAGGATCGACTCGGTGTTCCAGGCGGTGAAGTCGACGCTGATGCCGCCCAGTTCCTCCTTGAGGATGTCGATCAGGCGGAGGCGTACACCAGTGGTGTAGCGGTCGCGCGGCAGGTAGACGATCGCGGAGTAGTAGCGCCCGTACTCGTCCTGGCGCAGGTAGAGCCGCAGCCGACGGCGCTCCTGGAGGTACAGCACGGAGGTGACGACGGAGCGCAGCTGGTCGACGGGCGTCTGGAAGAGTTCGTCGCGCGGGTACGTCTCCAGGATCTGCAGCAGGTCGCGGCCGTCGTGGCTGTTGGGCGAGAAGCCCGCTCCCTCCAGCACCTCGGCGACCTTGCGGCGGATGACGGGCACCCGGCGCACGGACTCCGTGTAGGCGGCGGACGAGAACAGCCCGAGGAAGCGGCGCTCGCCGATGACATTGCCGTCGGCGTCGAACTTCTTCACGCCGACGTAGTCGAGGTAGCTGGGGCGGTGGACGGTCGCCCGGCTGTTGGCCTTGGTGAGGATGAGGAGCTTGCGCTCGCGGGCCTTGGCCCGGGCGTCGGCGGGCAGCCGGTCGAAGGACGGGCTGACGGGGTGCGCCTCGTCGACACTGTGGTGCGGGTCGGAGCGCAGGATGCCGAGGCCGGTGCCGGGGACGGCGGCCAGCGCGTCGGTGTCCCTCAGCTCGTACTCGCGGTAGCCGAGGAAGGTGAAGTGGTCGGCGGCGAGCCAGCGCAGCAGCTCCCTGGCCTCGTTCACCTCTTCGTCGGCGAGGTCGTCGAGCGGCTCGCCGGGCAGGTCGTCGGCCATGCGCAGTGCGGCGTCGCGCATCTTCTCCCAGTCCTCGACGGTCTCCCGTACGTCGGACAGCACCCGCAGCAGATCGGTGGCAATCTGCTGGAGGTCGGAGCGGTCGGTCTCGCGGTCGATCTCGACGTGGATCCAGGACTCGACGAGCGCGTCGTGCGGCAGCTCGGTCCCGGCGGCCTTGGCACCCTTGGCGTTCTTGGCACCCTTGGCGTTCTTGGCACCCTTGGCGTTCTTGCGGTCCTGCGGGCTCGTCGAGATGCCGTTGCCCTCGGCGAGGACCTCAATGAGCTTGCCGGTGACGTCACGGCGTACGACGACCTGCGGGTGGATCACGACATGGATGCCGCGCCCCTGCCGGGACAGCTCATTGGTGACGGAGTCGACCAGGAACGGCATGTCGTCGGTGACGACCTCGACCACGGAGTGGCTGCATGTCCAGCCGTTCTCCTCGACGGTCGGGGTGTGCACCCGGACGTTCGCCGTTCCCTGCGGGCGTGTCTCCGCGAGCCGGTAGTGGGAGGAGGCGGCGCCGAAGACGTCCACGGGGTCGCGGCCCTCGATGTCCTCCGGAGCGGTGTGCAGGTAGTAGCGCTGGAGGTAGGCGAGGAGTACGTCCTGCCCGGGACGCTCCTGGTCGGCCCCGGCGGCCGCAACACGTACCCGGGAGGTACCGCCCGGGCCACCGACACCACCGCCCGGGCTGTTGTCAGCTACCTTGGCGGCCCGTACGAGCAGCTCGGCCTTGGCTTCGTCCAGCTTGGTCTGCATGTCCTCTGGCTCCTGTCGCGCGCCGTTGCGTGACGTAGGTGAAAAAGACGACGTACCGCCACGACACGGGGTTTCCGGTCTGAGTCGACGCTATGCCGCTATGAGAGATGCCCGCGACCATATTGGCCATTTTTGACCGTCGGCCCGGGCTGTGAGGATCAGTGATGGCCCGGGTGCTGTGGCACTCCGGGCGCAGGCCGGGGGCTTCGCTGCCCCCGAGGCGTATCGCGCTGATCACGGGGTCCAGGCTATCTCGCCCGCCCCCGTAACCGTCACGAGCCGTATGTGTATAAAAGATGGCCCCGAAGTTTGACACTCTGGACAGCGCGCCGGCCCGCATTGCCGCACTCTGGTAGACGGAACAGGCCGACGAACCGTGGGAGCCCCGCCATGGCACCGAAGATCCTGATCGTCACCGGCGACGCCGCCGAGTCGCTGGAAGTCCTCTATCCCTACCAGCGGCTGCGCGAGGAGGGTTACGACGTCCATATCGCGGCCCCCGCCCGCAAGACGCTCCGCCTCGTGATCCACGACTTCGAGCCCGGCTTCGACACGTACACCGAGAAGCCCGGCTACACCTGGCCCGCCGACCTGGCCTTCTCCGAGGTCGACCCCGGAGACTACGTGGCCCTGGTCGTCCCGGGCGGCCGGGCCCCCGAGTATCTGCGCAACGACGCCGAGCTGCGCAAGATCCTCAAGGCCTTCTTCGATTCGGACCGGCCGGTGGCCCAGATCTGCCACGGCCCGCTGATGACGGCGGCGGTCGGCGCACTGGTCGGCCGGCACGTCACCGCGTACCCCGCGCTGGAGCTCGACATGCAGGCGGCGGGCGCCGTCTTCGAGGACCACGAGGCGGTGGTCGACGGCACCCTGATCTCGTCCCGTGCGTGGCCGGACCACTCGGCGTGGATGCGCGAATTCCTGAGGGTGCTCCGCACAAAGGCCCCGGTAACCACCTGACGGCGTTTACGAGAGACCGAGCCCCACTCAGTTTCCCTCCCTATCCAGCCATCCGCTCGGCGAGGTCGGCGGCCTCGGCCAGGCTGTCGACCACCGGCACCCCGGCCGCCTCCAGACTGGCTCTGCTGTGCGATCCGCCGGTGTAGAGCACGGCCTTCGCACCGACATGGGCGGCGGCCACGGCGTCGTCCGCCGCATCGCCGATGACCACCGTGTGCTCCGGGGATACGCCGTCCAGCGCGGCGATGTGCCGCTCCATGTGTCGCGCCTTGCTTCCGCCGGACGGCCCGGTGCGCCCGTCGACGCGTATGAAGTGCCGCTCGATGCCGTATCCCCGGACCACGGGGACCAGCTGGTCGTGTCCGTACATGCTCAGGAGGGACTGACTGCGCCCGGCCAGCTGCCACTGCACGAGAAGCTCCTCGGCACCTTCGGTGAGCCCGCAGGCGGCCCGCTGCTCCGTGTAGTGCCGGTGAAATATCCCGTCCATCCGCTCCCACTCGGCCTCCGTGGGCAGCCGGCCCATCAGCCGTTCGTAGAAGCGGGGGATCGGGACGCAGTACATCTCGCGGTACTGCTCCACTGTGATCGGCTCCAGGCCGACCTCACCGAACGCGGCGTTGGTCGCGCCGACGACTGCGGCGTTGTCGTCGAGCAGTGTGCCGTTCCAGTCCCAGACCAGATGCGTGCGGTGCTTGCGATGCGTCCCCATGCCTAAGAAAGTACCCGCCGGGTCCGACATCCGTTCCGGCAGCGGGGGGCAACATCCGCACCGCCCCTCTCCCTCTTCCCTTCCCCCTCATCCGATCAGATTCGGAATCTCCTGAATGCCGAACCAAAGCAGCTCGTGGTCCTCGGCGCCGTCCACCGTGAACTGAGCGTCGCCGTCACCGAGGTCCGCCGCGCCCAGCGCAGCCGCGGCGGCCGCGACGTCCTTCTCCGAGTCGTCCGCGTCGACATGCACAGCGGCGGCCTCGGTCAGCGCCACGGAGGACGCGATCCGCACCTCGCCGAGCGACGACGAGTCGAGGCTGCGGTCCGGGTCGGCCACGGCCGCGCCGTCCGGTACGTCGACGGCGACGACGACCCGCCGACGGGCCGCGTCGGGGTTCCCGGCGATCAGACGCAGCGAGGCCGAAGCGGCCCGGTTGAGCGCTGCGTACTCCAGCTCTTCGATGTCGTCGGAGACGTACCACTCGCGCAGTCCAGGGGTCACCGCATAGGCGGTCAGCGGACCGGGACCGATCTCGCCCGCCTTGTGCGCCGCTGCGAGACCGGGGAGCGTCAGGGGGACGTACACGCGCATGGCTGGCCGCTTTCGTAGTCGGGAACGCCCTCAGGATACGTGCGACGTCCCTCTTTGGGGTTACGTGCACCACTGCTGCCCCGTCCACCCCGCAACCGCCTCTCACCCTCCCCAAGCCTTCCTCGCACCCCGCACAGCACCGGGTGCATCACCCGGATAGGTGATTCCTCCCGATCACGTTCAGCGCCACACCGGCGCTTGCGACCACCTCCACCGTCGCCGTAGAAGATCCACAGCAGAAGTTACCGCCCGGTATTCGGCCGGGCCTCTGAAGCACGGGGGCGATGAGCGATGAGCACGAACAGGACCCGGCCCACCGGACGACACGACCAGCGCAGGCCCGAGTCCGTACCACCGCAACGAGCAAGGACCCCCCGACGTGTCCGCCCCCACCACTGGTTCGCCGAGCGCCTCCTGGCGGTCCTCAGCGGCCAGCGACCGGTGCACTGGATGCTCGGACACACCATCGGCGAGGCATACGACCAACTGGCCGAGCTGGCCCCCCGCACCCCCCTCAGGGCCCGCGGCGCCCGCCCGGTCATCCGCATGTGCCACGGCGCCCAGCCGGCTCCGGGCGTGGTGGAGGCCTGCGCGAGCATCGCAGCGGGCGAACAGGTGAGGGCCATGGCCTTCCGCCTGGAACAGGGCACAGACCTCCGCTGGCGCTGCGCAGCAGTAGAGCTGGGCGACGAGCACCTACAGGCAACGCCCACCCGATAAGCGCCCGGCCAAGGACCTCCCATCCCCGCAGACGCGCGAGCAGCAGGCCAGGAGGAAGCCCCGCGTACCACCAAAGACCCCACCCCACCCACGCCCCGCGCTCCCAGCCCCTCCGGCGTTCGAGGAGCAGGGGTTCTGTCCCGGACCCCTGCTTCGGGAAGGGGCGGGGAGGGGACAGTCCCGCGCAGGGCACACGACCCACACCAAGGACACCAACCCACCCACGCGCCCCGTGCCCCACGGCCCGAGGCCGTGGGGCCACACCGGACGCCCCGCACCAGGGGCCCAGAACAAGCCGGGGCCGGCCACCCAAAAGGTGCCCGACCCCGGCCAGAATTCCACCAGCGCCAACAGCGCCGGCGCCACCGCTACTTCTTGCGGCGCCGCCCACCCCCACCGCTCTTCTGCGCCTTGCGCCGCTCCGCGCGAGTCAGCCCGTCGGACTCGGACGGGACGCCACCGTCGCCGTTGGAGAAGTCGCCCTCGACGACCCCGCCCTCCCCGTCCACCGTGGGAGCGGAGAAGTGCAGCCGGTCCGGACGCTGCGGAGCGTCGAGCCCCTTGGCCCGGATCTCCGGACGCGCCGCCGGCACGAGGTCCTCCTTGGCGAGCGAGGTCCGCTCGGCCTCGTCCTGCACCGGAACCTCCTCGACCTGCTGCTCGACCTGGACCTCCAGGTTGAACAGGTAGCCGACGGACTCCTCCTTGATGCCCTCCATCATGGCGTTGAACATGTCGAAGCCCTCGCGCTGGTACTCGACCAGCGGGTCCTTCTGCGCCATGGCGCGGAGGCCGATGCCCTCCTGGAGGTAGTCCATCTCGTAGAGGTGCTCACGCCACTTGCGGTCCAGGACGGACAGCACCACACGCCGCTCCAGCTCACGCATGATGTCCGAGCCGAGCTGCTTCTCGCGCGCGTCGTACTGCTCGTGGATGTCGTCCTTGATGGACTCACCAATGAACTCGGCGGTGATCCCGGCCCGGTCGCCGGCCGCCTCCTCCAGCTCATCCACGGTGACCTTCACCGGGTAGAGCTGCTTGAACGCACCCCACAGCCGGTCCAGGTCCCACTCCTCGGCGAAGCCCTCGGCGGTTTCCTGGCGGATGTAGTCGTCGATCGTGTCGTCCATGAAGTGGCGGATCTGGTCCTGCAGATCCTCACCTTCCAGGACCCGGCGACGCTCGCCGTAGATGACCTCGCGCTGTCGGTTGAGCACCTCGTCGTACTTCAGGACGTTCTTACGCGTCTCGAAGTTCTGCTGCTCGACCTGCGACTGGGCCGACGCGATCGCCCGCGTCACCATCTTGTTCTCGATCGGCACATCGTCCGGCACATTGGCCATCGACATGACGCGCTCGACCATCTGGGCCTTGAACAGCCGCATCAGATCGTCGCCGAGCGACAGATAGAAGCGGGACTCGCCCGGGTCGCCCTGACGGCCGGAACGACCGCGCAGCTGGTTGTCGATACGCCGCGACTCATGCCGCTCGGTGCCCAGGACGTAGAGCCCGCCGAGGTCCTTGACCTCTTCGAACTCCGCCTTCACAGCCTGCTCGGCCTTCTCCAGCGCGGCGGGCAGTGCGGCCGCCCACTCCTCGACATGATCGACAGGGTCGAGGCCGAGCTGGCGCAGCTCCGCCTCGGCGAGGTCGTCGGGGTTGCCGCCGAGCTTGATGTCGGTGCCTCGTCCGGCCATGTTCGTCGCGACCGTGACCGCGCCCTTGCGGCCGGCCTGGGCGACGATCGTCGCCTCACGGTCGTGCTGCTTGGCGTTGAGCACCTCGTGCTGGACACCGCGCTTGGAGAGCTGCTGCGAGAGGTACTCGGACTTCTCGACCGAGGTGGTGCCGACCAGGATCGGCTGGCCCTTCTCGTGCTTCTCGGCGATGTCGTCGACGACCGCGGCGAACTTCGCGACCTCGGTGCGGTAGATCAGGTCCGACTGGTCGGCACGGACCATCGGCCGGTTCGTCGGGATCGGCACCACACCGAGCTTGTAGATCTGGTGGAACTCGGCGGCCTCGGTCATCGCCGTACCGGTCATGCCGGAGAGCTTGCTGTAGAGGCGGAAGAAGTTCTGCAGGGTGATCGTGGCGAGCGTCTGGTTCTCGTCCTTGATGTCCACCCCTTCCTTCGCCTCGATCGCCTGATGCATGCCCTCGTTGTAGCGGCGGCCGGCGAGGATACGGCCGGTGTGCTCGTCGACGATCATGACTTCGCCGTCGATGACGACGTAGTCCTTGTCCTTCTTGAAGAGTTCCTTGGCCTTGATGGCGTTGTTGAGGTACCCGACGAGGGGGGTGTTCACCGACTCGTAGAGGTTCTCGATGCCGAGCCAGTCCTCGACCTTCGAGACGCCGGGCTCATGGATGGCGACGGTCCGCTTCTTCTCGTCGACCTCGTAGTCGCCGGTCTCCTCGATGCCCTTGAGCGGGTTGCCCGCCTCGCCCTTGGTCAGGCGAGTGACCAGCTTGGCGAAGTCGCCGTACCACTTGGTGGCCTGGTCGGCCGGACCGGAGATGATCAGCGGCGTACGGGCCTCGTCGACGAGGATCGAGTCGACCTCGTCGACCACGGCGAAGTTGTGGCCGCGCTGGACGAGCTCGTCCGCGGACCACGCCATGTTGTCGCGGAGGTAGTCGAAGCCGAACTCGTTGTTCGTGCCGTACGTGATGTCGCAGGCGTACTGCTCACGACGCTGGACCGGCGTCATGTTGGCGATGATGCAGCCGACGGACAGGCCGAGGAACTTGTGGACCCGGCCCATCATTTCGGAGTCACGCTCGGCCAGATAGTCATTGACCGTGATCAGGTGCACGCCCTTGCCGGAGAGTGCGTTGAGATACGCCGGCAGGGTGCCGACCAGGGTCTTGCCCTCGCCGGTCTTCATCTCGGCCACATAGCCGAGGTGCAGGGCTGCGCCGCCCATCATCTGGACGTCGTAGTGGCGCTGTCCGAGGACCCGCTTGGCGGCCTCACGGACGGTTGCGAATGCCTCGGGGAGCAGGTCGTCCAGGCTCTCGCCGTCCGCGTACCGTTCCTTGTACTCGTCGGTGAGCGCCCGCAGCTCGGCGTCGGAGAGGTTGACGAAGTCCTCTTCGATGGAGCTGACCTGGTCCGCGATGCGGTGCAGTTTGCGCAGGATCTTGCCTTCGCCTGCACGCATGAGCTTGTTGAAGACGGACACTGAGGCTGGTCTCCTTGCCGGTCGGGCCTGGCACTGGGTCGTGTATGGACTCTGGCGCGGGCACGGCAGGTGGGCCCCACCGCAACGGCCATCGTAAGCGAGGACGCCCCCGCGCCGGGAGGGCTGCCGCCGCGTCGGCTCCGTCATCCCTTCCAAGTCAACGGCCGGGAGGCTCCGAAGGTGCCGGGAAGTCCGAAAAGTGTTCGCTTCACGGTCGGCATCCCACCAGAATCCGCACATGGAGCCGATCACCCTCACCACCGAGCGTCTGCTGCTGCGCCCTTTCACAATCGGCGACGTGGACGAGGTCCACGCCGCTTGTCAGGACCCGGACATCCAACGCTGGACAGTCGTGCCCTCGCCGTACAGCCGCGCCGACGCGGAGCTCTTCGTGGGAGAGCTGTCCCCCGGCGGCTGGCGCGACGACTCCATGTACAACTTCGCGGTGGTCCTGCGCGAGGGCGGGGCCCTGGCCGGCGCGCTCGGCATCCATCGCCGCAATCCACCGGGTACGTACGAGGTGGGGTTCTGGACCGCCAAGGAGCACCGGGGCCGCGGCTGTATGACGGAGGCGGTGCTGTCCGCCGCCCGCTGGACCTTCACCTCGCTCGGCGGTGACCGGCTGGAATGGCGGGCCGAGGTCGGCAACGTCCCCTCGCGTGCCGTGGCGCTGCGGACGGGATTCCGGATGGAGGGCGAGCAGCGGTCGGGGCTGCTCAACAAGGGCGTCCGGCGCGACGCGTGGGTGGGTTCGCTGCTCCCGTCCGATCTCGGCCTGCCAGGCACCCATGCCTATCTGCCCGCCACCACCTGACTCACCGGCCTCATGCCGTCGCGGGGAACTCCACGACGGATGTCAGTGCCTCCCTCTAATGTGCGAGGCATGACGTCTGTGCCGCCTCCTGCCGCCGAACTCTCCGCCGACCAGGCGCGCAGGATCGCTCTGCGCGCCCAGGGCTTCCTGGGCGCGCCGGCCCGCCGGGCCGGGGTTCCAGGTGTGCTGCGGCATCTCGGTGCCGTACAGCTCGACACGATCTCGGTTCTCGCGCGTTCACACGAACTGATTCCGTACGCGCGCCTCGGCGCGGTCGGCCGACGCACGGTCGAGGAGGCGTACTGGTCGGGTGGCCGTACCTTCGAGTACTGGTCGCACGCGGCCTGCATCCTGCCAGTCGAGGAGTGGCCACATTTCGCGTTCCGCCGCCGCGCCTACCGCTCGCGCCCCCACTGGCACCATGACCTGCCGGACGGTGCCTACGAGACGGTGATCAAGCAGCTGCGCACCGAGGGCCCGCTGACTGCGACAGAGCTGGGCGGCGCGAAGAACGGCGGGGAGTGGTGGGACTGGTCGGAGTCGAAGGTCGCCGTCGAGCGCGCCTTGATGTACGGCGAGGTGGTGTGCACCGAGCGGCGCAGCTGGAAGCGGGTGTACGACCTCGCCGAGCGTGCCCTGCCCGATGCCGTGCTGCACGACGATCTGGACGACACGGAGTGCCTGCGACGGCTGGTCGCGCTCGCGGGGCAGTCCCTGGGGGTCGGCACCCGCGCGGACATCGCGGACTACCACCGGCTCAAGGGTGAACAGTTCGACGCGGTGGTGGCGGACTCCGGTCTGGTGCCGGTGACGGTGCAGGGCTGGGCGAAGCCGGCCTGGGCGGACCCGGCGGCGCTGGCTACGGAGCCGCGCGGGCGGCACCGTACCACCCTGTTGTCGCCGTTCGACTCGCTGGTCTGGGAGCGGGCACGCACCGAGCGGATCTTCGGTTTCACCCATCGTCTGGAGGCCTACGTCCCCAAACCAAAGCGGATACACGGTTACTTCGCGATGCCGCTGCTGACGGGCGGAAAGCTGCAGGGCCGCGTCGATCCGGCACGCGAGGGCAGCACGCTGGTCGCCCGCCAGGTGTCCCTGGAGGGCAGGAAGGCCGTGGCTCCGATGGCCGAGGCGCTGCTGGAGGCCGCGTCCTGGGTCGGTTGTACGGATGTCCGGCTGGAGCGGGTCGATGCGCCGGAGCTGCGCGGGCCGCTGGCTCAGGAAATCGCCCGCGCTCTGGCGTGAGCGCGCATTCCCGTCCCTTTACCCGGCGTCGTCCTGTCCGGTCCCGTCACGGGACCGGTCATCTGATCTCCAGGATCTTCTCCCGCATGGCGTAGACCACGGCTTCCATCCTGGAGTGCAGCTGCAACTTCTCCAGAATGTTGCGGACGTGGTTCTTCACCGTGTTCTCGGAAATGAACAGTTCCTTCGCGATATCGCGGTTGTTCATGCCCGTAGCAACCAGTTTCAGGACTTCGAGCTCCCGGTCGGTGAGCCGCGGCGCCGGCACCAGCCTGCGCTCGTCGGTCCGCTGGATCATCGACTTGAACTCGGTGAGCAGTTTCGACGCCATGGAGGGGCTGATCTGGGACTGCCCGTCGGCGACCGCGCGAATCGCGGTGGCCACCTCGTCCGTGGAGATCTCCTTGAGGAGATAGCCGGTGGCACCCGCCTTGATCGCGTCGTAGAGGTCGGCCTCCTCGTCGCTGATCGTCAGCATGATGATCTTCGCGCTGGGGGCCACCTCCTTGATCGACGTGCAGGCCTCGATGCCGCCGCGCTTGGGCATCCGTACATCCATCAGCACGATGTCGGGCAGCAGATCGGCCGCCTTGTCGACCGCCTCCGCCCCATCAGCCGCCTCGCCGACGACCTGGATGTCCTCCTCCTGGGCGAGGACGATCTCCAGACCTCTTCGGAAGAGCGCGTGGTCGTCCACCACGAGGACCCGGATCGGCTCCTTGCAGGAACCGCTGTCCGCGTCCGCCCCGGTATCGGCAGCGCGGTCGGCATCTTTCGCATCGCGCACGGGCCCGAAGGTGTCCGCCATCGTTCCTCCCCCTGAAGGCCATGGCCTGAAGTTCACAACTGTCCGCCAACGGCAGTTCACAGACCACCGGTTGGCTTGGGACGACATGATTTCATGCCTGGACGTCGGAGCGGTGATCCTGTGGCCGCACACGGGTGCCCCTGGGGGCGCACAGGCGCTCCAGGGGCACCACAGAAGGGTGGCGTCAGCCGCCGAGCGCACCGCCCGCGCCGCCCGCTTCGTCGGCGGCCAGCGGATCGGTCCTCAGGTGGATGACACCGTAGTCATAGGCGTGCCGTCGGTAGACGACACTGGGTTCCTTCGTTTCGGAGTCGACGAACAGATAGAAGTCGTGCCCGACCAGCTCCATTTCGTAGAGCGCCTGATCGAGCGACATCGGTGCGGCAACGTGCGTCTTCTCGCGCATCACCAGCGGGCCCTCGCCCTGTACCTCCAGCGAGCCGAACCTGGTGGTGGGTACGGACTGAGCCGCCTCGCTGCCGACCAGATCGCCCTCGCCGTTGAACGATGCCGCGCCCGGCACGGTCTCGGCGACTTCGGCAGCGGGAATCCGGCCGTTGCCACGACGGCTGTAGCGCTTGTCGTGCTGCTTTCGCAGCCGCGCCTCCAGCTTGCCGGTGGCCAGGTCCAGCGCTGCGTACGGGTCGCCTGCGGCCGCTTCCGCCCGGATGACCGGCCCACGCGAGCGGAGCGTGATCTCCACCCGGTCGGAACGGTCGGCCTGACGGGGGTTCGGCTCCTTGGACACCTCGACGTCGAGGCTGATCACCTTGCCGTCGAACTTCTGGATCTTGTCCAGCTTCAGCTTCTCGGCCACGTGCTTGCGGAACCGCTCGGGCACCTCGGTCTTGCGGCCCTTGACGACGATGTCCACGCAGAACTCCGTTCCCGGATCACTCCGCTCATGGGCGGAGCATCTCCCTTTTGCACCAGGCCCCGGTGATAACCGGAGCCGCGGACTCGGTGACTTCCACCTCCTCCTCCCCCATCGGCAAGGTCTCCACCCCACCGAATTTTCTGCTTCTGGACTGTGGGTGAGTGCCTGCCCGAAACCTGGTGGTGCATTCATCGAGGTCTGGCATTCACCATTCCTCACAACCGAACATAGCCTGCCCGGCCGGATGTCGGCACCCGCTACTCGCACGTACCTCCGTTCAGGTCTTTTCACCCACTTACTACCTGCAACGATGCAAGCTCACTGGCAGTTCCGGTTTTTCGAAGGCCGACGGAGATGCTGCGACAACGGCCGCCTGCCCGCTGCCGGACGGGGCACCCTTGTGCCCGTCCGCTGTCCCGATCGCCCGGGCTGCCTCGGCCAGCGAGGCGCCGGTCGTCAAAAGGTCGTCCACCAGCACCACCCGTCCGGCCGCAAGCAGTCGTTCGCCCCCGGTCACGACCTCCAGCGCCCCGGCAAGATTCGCCTGCCTCTGCCGAGCTCCCAGCCCCGCCTGATCGGCCACTGGTCGCCGCTGCCGAAGCACTCCGACCACTCGGGCCCGGGTACCTCCGCGGCGCAACTCGCCCGCGGCAGCCAGCGCGATCCGACGCATCGGATCATGTCCCCGCGCCGCCACGGCCCGCCGCGCCGACGGCACGGGCACGAGCAGCAGAGGCCCGACAGTGCCCGTCTGCCCCGTCCCGGCCCGTACAGCCCCCGCCAGCGCCTTGCCGAGAGCCCCCGCCAGCCCCAGCGCGCCCCGCTCCTTATGGGCCAGGAGCACCGCACGTACCGCGTTCTCGTACGCGGCGGCTGCATGCACCACCGGGAGCCCCAAGGGCTCCGGCACGGGCCTCACCCTGCGCGGTACCCCGCCGTACAGCTCCGAACGGCATTCCTCGCACAGTTCGATACGCGGCGTGCCGCAGCCACCGCAGGACACCGGCAGGACCAGTCCGGAGATCTCCCGCCACCATCCCCGCATAACTCCACTGTGCCCTCCCCGAGGGGACCGGGCCACCCCTGTGGAAAACGCGGAAGCGGCGTTGCGGGATCTCAGCCCGGGTAGACCAGCGCCGAGCCTTCCTTGACCACCGTCTGCCAGTTGTCACCCGGCGACAGCTTCACTATTCCGTCGCTCGATGTGACCGCCATCAGCGGCAACTGCTCGTCGTCCGCCGCCGCGACCGACGACACCTGGTTCACACCGGGCAGAACACCCGATGCGGGCGTCGAACCGTCCGCCTGCACATAGCGCACCTGCTGCACGCCGTCCTGCTCCTTGCCGACCACCACGAGACGGCTCCGGCCCGACCACGACATCGCCGTCACATCCGTCAGCTGTGGTGCGGCCTGTCGCAGCTCCACCACCGAGACCTTCTGTTCCGTCTCCGGCCCGCGCCGCTCGATCCGGCCGATCTTCAACGTGTTGTGGCCGTCCTGTCTCACCAAAAGCGCGATCCGTACTCCGTCCGCGGACATCCGCAGCGCCTCGATGCGCCCGCCGTCCAGGCTCGGCACGCTGACCTCCTGCGGCTTGCCGGCACCACCGGCCAGCCTCAGCAATCTGGGGTTGTCAGGATCCCGGTCGGCCACCCAGAGGTCGCCCCGGCCGTCCCAGCTCGGTACCGACAGGCGGTTCTTCCGGTTCTGGGCGTTGCTGGTCACCGCAGCCGCAGGAAGCTCGCCGTCCGAGACGATGGACGACACGTAGAGGGCCGCCTCGTCGCGCGTGACCGCCGCCGCCAACTGCTCGTCCCGGGCCACACCGACCGACCCCATCTGCCCCGGCCCGTCGCCGAGCGGACCGGCCACCACCTCCGGGGTGCCACTGCCCTTGGTACTGCCGGGAATTCGTTCCACGTGCCCCTCGTCATCGACGAAGTACTGGCTGTCCGGCCCGCTCGACGAACCGTCAGGGGCGAACTCCTCCGCCTGGTCCGTCCCGAGGACGCACAGCGGGGAGCCGTCGGAGCGCTGCAATTCGACCTGCTCGACCCGTGCGGACGTCAGGTCCCGCAGGGTGTAGAGGACCTGTGAGGCCATCATGCGGCAGGCGCGCTGTCCGACGCCGTCCGCCTTCTTGTCGAGCGGGACCTTCAGTACGTTGCGGTCGTCGAGGGCCAGCGTGGTGACGCCCTTTTTCAGCGCCGTACCGGCGGGGAAGCGGGAGTCGACCACCGGCCGCAACCAACTGGTCGGCCCTGCCAGGAGGCTGCGGACCGCCTGTGTCACGGTGTCCATCCCCGTGACAGGGTCCGTACGGCTTCGGAGATAGACGGGGTCGGCAACCAAGGTCGATTGCTCCGACGCCCGCCCCGCCGCGAAGTAGTACTTGTCTACAGAGCGGTAGAGACGCTTGAAGTCCGACTGTCCGAGCAGAAGGCCGTCCGACACGAAGTCGATGCGCCACTCCTTGCCCGACGGCCCGTTCTCCTTCACCAGATGCAGGCTCTGGTCGTAGTCCGTGGGCGCGAGCGGCTGATAGGCATTCTGGGCGTCGACCGTTGCCACCTTCTCACCTGTCAGGGTGTAGGTGATCTCCGTGGCGCCGGGGTCGTTGTCGCGGAACGGGCGGTCGCTCCGGCTCGGCGCCTTGGTGAGCACCGTCGTGAACGCGCTCGGCTTCCAGGTACTGGCTGCCTTCCTTGTCAGGTACTTGCGAGTCGTCCTGAAGTCCGAGTCATCACTGGTCATGGACTCCAGGAAGCCGTCGACGACCTCGTTGGGGGTGGCGTTGTCGCGCGGCGCCACGGCATACACCTGCACCTGGGAGTCACCGGGCTGCGAGGCGTCGACTGCCTTGACATCCCCGGTGACGGGCATCGAGCCGCACGCGGACAGCAGCACGACACCGCATCCGAACAGCGCGAACAGCCCCAGCACGCCTCCATGGCCGTCCTTACGACGGTCAGCGCCCACGATTCGTGTCCCCCCGCTCCGGGTCCTGCACTGCAGAGTCGAAATCGCCACCCGGCCGGTCCTCGGCGGCGCGCGCGACCACCCGTGCGCCGCTCCCCGGCAGGGCCGCCGGGTGCACCGAGGCCGGCGCCGTCCGGGAGACCACGGGGGTGCGCGAGGGCACGGGCAGCGCGGACCGGTCGTTGCCACCGGGCTGGGTCGGCACTGCCGTCAGCCGGTGCTCGCTCCCGGTCGTGGAAGTGGCCGGGGCTCGCTCCCGGTCCTCCCGGTTGCGCCGGGAGTCCTCGGGTTCCAGCGGTATCGGCGAACCGCGCAGCGGTTCGTCCGCCGTGCGCGGCAGTGTCAGCCGGAACTGCGAACCACCGCCCGGCTCGCCCCATGCCTGTAGCCAGCCGCCGTGCAGCCGGGCGTCCTCCACGGCGATGGACAGTCCGAGTCCGGTGCCGCCGGTCGTCCGTGCGCGAGCCGGGTCGGCCCGCCAGAAACGGTTGAACACCCGCGTCGCCTCGCCGGGCTTGAGCCCCACGCCGTAGTCCCGGACGGCCACGGCGACCGCGCCTCCGGCCACCCCCATCCGCACCACGACGTCCCTGCCCTCGCCGTGCTCGACGGCGTTGACCACAAGGTTACGCAGGACGCGCTCGACCCGCCGCGCGTCGGCCTCCGCGATCACCGGCTGCTCGTCGCCGACCACCCGGATCCGGGTGCCCTTGCGCTCGGCCAGCGGCTCGGCCCCGCCGATCACCCGTCGTACGACCTGCCGCAGATCTATCGGCTCGGCCTCCAGCGCGGCGGCGCCCGCGTCGAACCGGCTGATTTCCAGTAGATCGGAGAGCAGCGACTCGAACCGGTCGAGCTGATCCCCGAGCAGCTCCGCGGAGCGCGCCGTCACAGGATCGAAGTCGCTGCGGGCCTCATGGATGACATCGGCGGCCATCCGTACGGTCGTCAGGGGTGTCCGCAGCTCGTGGGAGACGTCGGAGACGAAACGCCGCTGCATCCGGGACAGCTCCTCCAACTGCTGGATCTTCAGCTGCAGGTTCTGCGCCATCTTGTTGAAGGCCTCACCGAGCCGTGCGATGTCGTCCTCGCCGGTGACCTTCATCCGTTCCTGGAGCCTGCCTGCGGAGAGCCGCTCGGCGATGCCCGCTGCCATCCGTACGGGCGTGACGACCTGTCGCACCACGAACCAGGCGATGGCCCCGAGCAGCACGACCACGAACAGTCCCGCAGTCGCCAGCGTGCCCTTGATCAGCGTCAAGGACTTCTCCTCCTGCGTCAGCGGGAAGAGGTAGTAGAGCTGGTACGGATTGTGGTCGATGTCGTAGAGCCGCTTGCCCACGACAAGTCCGGGCTGCGGCTCCTGTCCGTTCGCGTACTGGATCAGGGAGTACGCCTGAAACGCCCCCGGGCCCTTGTTCACGGAGTCCCGCAGGTTCTGCGGAATGCTCGCCGCCTCCACACTGCCCGAGCCTCGCGGCGCACGGGTGCCCTCGTCGGCGCTGAGCGCCACCACGTTGAAGGCGTTCTTGCCTCCACTGGCGAGCTGATCGACAAGCTCGGTCCGCCAGGAATTGTTGGCCGAGGTGCCGTCCACCGCGTCGCCGCCCTGCCCACCGGGGGTCAGCGGGGCGTTCGCCTTCTCCTGGGCCGCCGCGAAACCGCCGGCGGCCTGGGTCTGGGCAGCCTTGCCCTTCGCCTCGAGCAGGCCGTTGCGCACCTGCCCGATCACGACCAGACCGAGGAGCAGCACCACACCGAGCGACATGAGCAGCGTGCCCGCGACGACCCGCAGCTGGAGGTTGCGTCGCCAAAGCCGCACGGCGGGCAGCAGCGGACGCCGTACCCAGCGCATCAGCAGTCTCGGCACGGGGCCGCCGGGCGCCCGGTCGTGGAACAACCGGCCGCCCTGCAGCAGGCGTCCGACCTGGGACGCCTTGTGTCCTGGAGCAGCAGCCCGCTCCGCACGGGCTCCCGGCTCCCCGGGCTGCGGAGCAGCGCTACTCAGGGGCATCAGCTCGGCCCGGCCTTGTAACCGACGCCTCGGACGGTCACCACGATCTCGGGCCGCTCCGGGTCCTTTTCTACCTTGGAGCGCAGGCGCTGGACATGCACATTCACCAGCCGGGTGTCGGCGGCGTGGCGGTATCCCCAGACCTGCTCCAGCAGTACCTCACGAGTGAAGACCTGCCACGGTTTACGGGCAAGTGCGACCAGCAGGTCGAATTCCAGCGGGGTGAGGGCGATCGACTGTCCCTCCCGCTTCACCGAGTGACCGGCGACATCGATGACCAGATCTCCGATGGCCAGCTGCTCCGGCGCCGGTTCCTCGGACCTCCGCAGACGTGCCCTGATCCGGGCAACCAACTCCTTAGGTTTGAACGGCTTGACGATGTAGTCGTCGGCCCCGGACTCCAGGCCCACCACCACGTCAACCGTGTCGCTCTTGGCAGTGAGCATGACGATCGGCACACCCGACTCGGCCCTGATCAGCCTGCAGACCTCGATGCCATCCCTACCGGGCAGCATCAGATCCAGCAGGACCAGGTCCGGCTTGGCCTCACGAAATGCGGCAAGTGCCTTGTCGCCGTCCGCTACGAACGACGGCTCGAACCCTTCACCACGCAGCACAATCCCGAGCATCTCGGCCAGTGCGGTGTCGTCGTCGACGACAAGGACGCGTCCCTTCATAATCGACATCATCCCATTAGCTAATCGTTACCTGCGATGATCTGGCACACAGCTCTGCCAGTCCGACCCCTGTGACCGGGGAAACTGCGCCCTCCTCCGTGACGATCGCCGTGACCAGCTCCGGCGGTGTGATGTCGAACGCGGGGTTGTACGCCGGGGTTCCCACCGGTGCCACGAGCAATCCGCCGACACCCCCGCCTGCCACCCCGACCTCCGGGGATGTGAGCTCTGTCACTTCACTCCCCGGCCGCTGTTCCACAGTGATCGATGCCCCGTCCGCGGTGTCCAGATCCACGGTCGTGGTCGGCGCCACCACGATGAACGGTACGTGGTGGTACTTCGCGAGCACAGCCAGCGGATAGCTCCCCACCTTGTTCGCCACCGATCCGTCCGCGGCAATGCGGTCCGCCCCGATGAGCACGGCATCCACCTCCCCTGCGGCGAACAGCGAACCTGCGGCGTTGTCCGTGAGCAAGCTGTACGGCATGCCATTGCGCGCAGCCTCGTACGCGGTCAGCCGGGCACCCTGCAGCAGCGGACGCGTCTCGTCCACCCACAGCCGGCGCAGCCGCCCTTCCCGGTGCGCCCCGAGTGCCACCGCGAAGGCAGTGCCCTCACCACCCGAGACGAGCGCCCCCGTATTGCAGTGGGTCAGCAGTCGGTGCCCGCCACCAGGCAGCAGTTCGTCCAGAAGGGCAAGCCCGTACCGCGCCATACGCCCACTGGCCTCGGCATCCTCCCGGTGCAGCGCCCTGGCCTCGGCCAGCGCCACCGCCGCAGCCCGCTCCGGATCCGCCCCCTTCTCCACGGCCGCCCGGTACGCCCCAGCAGCCCGCCGCACCCCGTAGCCGAGGTTCACCGCGGTGGGCCGCGCCCGCTCCAGCAACTCTGCGGCCTCCACCACGTCGTCTCCCCGTACCGCTGCCAGGGCGACGCCATAGGCCCCTGCGATGCCCAGCAGCGGCGCCCCGCGCACCGCCAGCGTTCGGATCGCCTGCACCAGCGCGGGCACATCGGTGCACACCAGCTCGGCCTCCTCGGCAGGCAGCCGAGTCTGGTCGAGGAGTACCAGCACGGGGCCTTCCGGAAGCTCGTCCCAGCAAAGCACGGGAAGCGCGGGAGGCTCGATGTCCACCGGCGATTGCGCGTCCTGATCAGCCATCCGCCCAGTCTGCCCGGTAAACCACCCACAAATGAAGATACGAAGGAGATACAGCGCCAGGCCCGTACCGGAGCAACGCGTGGCACGATGGCTGCCAACCTGCCGCCCCGATGAGCGGACAGGATCGTGAAGGAGCGAGAATGAACGACACTCCGGGCTGGGCCTCGCCCGGATCTGCCCCCTCCGAAGGTCAGGGGGCGGGGATCCCCCGGCCTTCCGAGCCCGTCGACGCCAGCGGCCCTGCAGGGAACTGGTCTCCCGCGCAGCCGCCCGCAGGGCAGTGGTCCCCACCGAGCACTCCGAGCACAGGTCCCGGCGCACCGCCCCCCGCACCCGGTTGGGGCGGCGGACCTCAGGGCCCTGGCTGGGGAGGCGCGCCGCACGGCTCCGGCTGGGGGCAGTCGCCGGTCGCGGCCAAGCCCGGTGTCATCCCGCTCCGGCCACTCGGTGTCGGCGAGATCCTCGACGGCGCAGTTTCCACGATGCGGGCCCACTGGCGCACGGTCCTCGGTATCACGCTGACCGTGTCCGTGATCGCCCAGATCGCGATCATCCTCGTGCAACGCTATGTGCTGCCGGAACCCGCGGTGATCGACCCGAATGCCACTGGCTCGGAGGCACTCCGGCAAACCGCCGACTCGGTTCAGTCGGCACTGGTCAGCAGTGTGCCGTCCCTGCTCATCACCATGATCGCCACGCTGATCACGACATCCGTACTGACCGTGGTGATCAGCCGCTCGGTGCTGGGCCGCCCGGTGACGCTCTCCGACGCATGGGGCGAGGCCCGGCCCCGGCTTGCTCAGCTGCTGGGTCTGACACTGCTGCTCGCCCTGATCAGCGCCGCCATCATGACGGTGGGCCTGCTGCCGGGCATGCTGGTCGGCTCCGCCGCAGGCGCCGGGCTCGTCGTCATCGGATTCCTGGCCGCGTTCGCTGTCGTCATCTGGCTGATGGTCCGCTTCTGTCTCGCCTCGCCGGCACTGATGCTGGAGCGGCAATCGATCACGACCTCCATGCGCCGCTCCGCGAAGCTGGTCAGGGGCGCCTGGTGGCGGACCTTCGGCATCCTGGCGCTCACCGGGCTGTTGACTCTCATCGTGAGCGTGATCATCGCCATCCCGTTCAGCGTCATTGCGATGGCTGTGGACGGCGGCGGTATCGGCTCCTTCCTCACGGACGGCTCCATGGACTTCGGCTGGCCGTTCCTGATCGTCTCCGGCATCGGTCAGGTGATCACTGCAACGATCACCTACCCCTTCTCCGCTGGTGTGATGGCCCTGCTCTACATCGATCAGCGCATCCGCCGCGAGGCACTCGACCTCGAGCTCGCCCGGGCAGCGGGCCTGCCCGGATACGACACCAGGAGCTGATGCCGTGTCGGGGGCGGGGGGCACAACAGCAGCACGGCTACTCATCCACGCGAGCAGTGACATCCCCGTGGACACTCCACGTGTCCCTGCCCGCGAGGCCGCGAAGCACGAACTGTCCAAACCGATGTACCACGAGAACGATCCCAGCCTCTTCCAGCGCGGCCTCGACCGCCTCTGGGGCTGGATCGGCGATCTCCTGAACGCGGCCTCCGGCGCCGCACCAGGGGGCCCACTCGGTCTTGTCGTGCTCGTGCTCGTGCTCATCGGCCTGGTCGCCGCACTCTGGTGGAGGCTGGGCACCCCGTACCGCACTGTGCGTTCCGCGGACGCCCTCTTCGACGACAGCCCCCGCAGCGCGGCCGAACATCGTACGGCCGCCGAAGCCCACGCCGCCGCCCACCGCTGGACCGAGGCGGTCCAGGAGCGCATGCGTGCCATCGTCCGTTCCCTTGAGGAGCGCGCCCTGCTCGCCCCCCGCCCCGGGCGCACCGCCGACGAGGCCGCCGCCGAAGCGGGCCGTCCACTGCCCGCACACGCCCGGCGACTCCACGCCGCCGCCAGAGAATTCGACGATGTCACATACGGCGGCCGCACCGCGGGCCAGCAGGCGTATCTGGACGTACGAGCTCTGGACCTCGATCTCGAAACCGCCAAGCCTCTCCTGACAGCCGCGGCCCAGGGAGCAGCCGAATGACCGAGGTCACCCCCGCCCCCACCTCGGCATCCCTCGCCCCGCACCAGCTCTGGATCCGCACCCGCGGTCTGCTGCTCGCCCTCCTTGTACTCGTCGCTGCCGGAATCACTCTGGCAACCGTGCGCTCCGGTGACCAGCACGGTCGCCTCGACCCCCGTTCCGCCGACCGCCACGGCAGCCGGGCCGTCGCCGAACTCCTCAAGGAGCGTGGCGTCTCCGTTCACGTGGTCACCACGCTCGACGAGGCCACAGCCCAGGTCGGCCCCGAAACCACGCTGCTCGTCACCTCCCCCGATCTGTTGACACCGCACCAGCAGAGCGAACTCCGTGCCACGACCGACCACTCGGCCGGCCGCACCGTCCTTCTCGCGGCGGGCCCCCCGTCCGTGGGCACGCTGGCCCCCGGTGTCCGCGCGGAGTCCGCCGGACCAGTAGCCACCCGCGCCCCTCAGTGCTCCCTGCCCGCCGCCCGCAACGCCGGCGATGTCGAAACGGGAGGCTTCCACTACGCCTCGGACGGCCCCGAAACCATCGCCTGCTTCCCGAGCGACGGCCTCCCCACCCTGCTCCTGGTCGAACAGGGCACGGGTGACACCGTTCTCCTCGGTTCCCCCGACCTTCTCCACAACGAACGGCTCGGAAACCAGGGCAATGCCTCCCTGGCCCTGCAACTCCTCGGTTCCCGCCCACATCTGGTCTGGTACCTCCCCTCGCTCACTGACATCTCTGCTGCCGCCGAGAACGGCGGGGACGGCTCCCACGACGACCGCAGCTTCGTCGACCTGATCCCCCGGGGCTGGCTGTGGGGCACCCTGCAACTCGCACTCGCCGCCGTGCTGGCCGCCATCTGGCGCGCCCGTCGTCTGGGCCCGCTGGTGGTCGAGCGGCTGCCCGTGGCCATCCGGGCCTCCGAATCCACTGAGGGCCGAGCCCGCCTCTATCGCAGGGCGAACGCCCGTGACCGGGCCGCCGACTCACTGCGCGCCGCCACCCGCACCCGCATCGCCCCACTCATCGGCGTCTCCCCACACGATGCCCACTCCCCCACAACACTCGTCCCTGCCGTTTCCGTCCGTCTCAGCACCACCGACAGCGACCTCCAAGCCCTGCTCTTCGGACCCGCCCCGTCCGACGACGCCGCTCTTGTACACCTGGCAGACCAACTCGACACCCTCGAAAGAGAGGTACGCACCTCATGAGCGCCCCGCCCCCAGTGCCCGCCGGGACTACCGAGACCGTCGGGAACGGCGGCACAGCCCGCGCATCCCTGGAAGCGCTGCGTTCCGAGATCGCCAAGGCCGTGGTCGGCCAGGACCCGGCAGTCACCGGGCTCGTCGTCGCCCTTCTCTGCCGAGGCCATGTCCTTCTCGAAGGCGTCCCCGGCGTGGCCAAGACCCTCTTGGTCCGGGCTCTCGCGGCCTCACTCGAACTCGACACCAAGCGTGTCCAGTTCACCCCCGACCTGATGCCGAGCGACGTCACTGGCTCACTGGTCTACGACGCCCGCACGGCAGAATTCTCCTTCCAGCCCGGCCCTGTCTTCACCAACCTGCTTCTCGCCGACGAGATCAACCGGACCCCTCCCAAGACGCAGTCCTCCCTCCTGGAAGCGATGGAAGAGCGCCAGGTCACCGTCGACGGAACCCCTCGGCTACTGCCCGAGCCCTTCCTCGTTGCCGCGACGCAGAATCCCGTCGAATACGAGGGCACGTACCCGCTACCCGAGGCCCAACTGGACCGGTTTCTCCTCAAACTGACGGTGCCGTTGCCGTCCCGCGACGAGGAGATCAACGTACTCACCCGTCATTCCGACGGCTTCAATCCGCGCGACCTCAAGTCAGCGGGCATCCGCCCCGTCGCCGGCCCAGCCGATCTGGAAGCCGCCCGCAACGCAGTCGCCCAGACCAAGGTCTCCCCCGAGATCGCCGGCTACGTCGTCGATATCTGTCGTGCCACGCGTGAATCCCCCTCGCTCTCCCTCGGCGTTTCTCCCCGAGGCGCCACCGCTCTGTTGTCGACCGCCCGTGCCTGGGCCTGGCTCACCGGCCGTGACTACGTCATTCCGGATGACGTGAAAGCCCTGGCGCTCCCCACGCTTCGCCATCGGATCCAACTGCGGCCCGAGGCGGAAATGGAGGGAGTCACCGCGGACTCCGTCATCACCGCAGTCCTCGCCCACGTCCCCGTACCCCGATGAGGCGGTGACCGTGGCCCTCACCGGACGTACCGCCTTGCTGGCCGCCCTGGGGTCACTCCCCGTAGGCATCCTGGCCCCTAGCTGGACAGGCATGCTCGCGGTCAACGCACCGTTGTCTCTAGCAATTCTGTGCGACTACGCCCTGGCCGCGCCAGTGCGAACGCTTCAGTTCACCCGATCCGGTGACACAACCGTTCGACTTGGTGAGGCAGCCCAAGTACAACTCACCGTAACCAATCCTTCCCGTCGCCGCCTGCGGGCACACCTCCGCGACGCCTGGCCACCCAGCAGCTGGCCCACCGGCACGGAGCAGGCCTCATCTCGTCACACGCTGACGATCCCGGCGGGGGAACGCCGTCGGCTGACCACGTTCCTACGACCGACACGGCGCGGTGACCGCCGAGCCGAACGCGTCACTGTGCGCTCGTTCGGACCTCTGGGGCTTGCGGCCCGCCAGGGGAATCACGAAGTCCCATGGACAGTACGTGTCCTGCCCCCCTTCACCAGCCGCAAGCATCTGCCGTCCCGTCTCGCCAGGCTCCGCGAGTTGGACGGCCGCACCAGCGTCCTCACTCGTGGAGCGGGCACGGAGTTCGACAGCCTGCGTGCCTACGCGCCCGGTGACGACACGCGGTCCATCGACTGGCGGGCCACAGCACGTCAGTCCGCCGTCGCGGTGCGAACATGGCGCCCCGAGCGGGACCGTCACATCCTCGTCGTCCTGGACACCGGCCGCACTTCGGCGGGTCGCGTCGGTGACGTGCCCCGTCTCGACGCCGCTCTGGACGCGGCCCTGCTTCTCACAGCGCTTGCCACTCGTGCGGGCGACCGCGTCGATCTGCTCGCCTACGACCGCCGCATCCGCGCTCAGGTCCAGGGCAGGCCCGCGGGAGAAGTCCTGTCGGCCATGGTGAATGCACTGGCGCCGATCGAACCCGCACTCGTGGAAACGGATGCCCGGGGTCTCAGCGCTGCCGTGCTTGCCGGCGCTCCTCGTCGCTCCCTGATCGTGCTCCTCACCGGTCTGGACGCGGCCCCCGTGGAAGAGGGCCTGCTCCCTGTCCTCCGCAGACTGACCCAGCGCCACACGGTGCTGGTGGCTTCAGTGGCCGACCCACACATCGAACAGATGGCAGGAGCCAGGGGCACCGTGGACGCGATCTACGAGGCCGCAGCCAGCGCACAGGCCCAAGCGAGGAGGCTCCGCACCGCAGAGCAGCTTCAGCGCCACGGCGCGGTCGTCATCGATGCCACACCGGACAACCTCGCCCCGGCTCTCGCCGACGCCTACCTGGCTCTCAAGGGAGCGGGACGCCTCTGACCCATCGTTCACGTCAAAGAATTCACCCGTCGGGAAGGATCCTCCCGACGGACCGTGAACGCAGGAAAGCCCCGCACCAGAGGTGCGGGGCTTTCCCGGAATAATTGTTCGGC
>NZ_JBEOVN010000104.1:0-25187 GCF_040295565.1 Streptomyces sp. NPDC002785
GGCACCTGTGGTCGCCCTCGTACTTCTCGGCATCCTGCGGCGGAGCACCATTGGCGATCGTCCGCCAGTACATCGAGCAGCAAAAACGCCCGCTCTAGCCTGCGGGTCAGAGCAGTCTTGAGATGCGTTTCATCCCCGGCGTGAACGCCGGGGCTTTCACGCAAGATCCCAGGTAAGCGCACCCGTACAGATTTCTTGTACGGGTCGTGCACGCGTGACGTACGCACGTAGGTGGGAGTTCGAACCGTATGCACCCCAGGAAGCGGCAGCGCAAGAACGCGTCGGCAATGAAACTCGTGGGCAAACTGGTCGGCGTATTTCGCATCGCGGCCGGCCTGACCCAGGCCCAGCTCGCGGACCGGGTGGGCCACCAGGTCGAGACGATCGCCTCCATCGAGCAGGGCAGACGCGCGCTGCTGCCGGAACTGTCCTGCCGGTTGGACCAGTTACTGGAGACGAAGGGGGCGCTGGAGACGGCGGTGGAGAACATGCCGGAGATCGACCTGATCCCGGCGTGGGTCGAGCAGTACCTGGACCTGGAACGGGAAGCTCTGGCACTGTCCTGGTACGACAACCAGGTGCTCCCAGGACTTCTCCAGACGGAGCCCTACGCCCGAGCCGTCTTCCGTAACCGCGTCCCCGTCTTCAGCGAGGACGAGATCGCCATCCAGACCACGGGCCGCCTGAAGCGTCAGGAGATCCTGCACCGCACCTCGCCTCCGACCATCAGCTTCGTCGTCTGGGAACCGGTCCTGATGCTTCAACTCCTGGACGGCGAAGCGCATGCGGAGCAGCTACGCCACCTACGGGCGTGTGCCGCACTCCCCGGCATCTGCCTCCAGGTCCTGCCGCTGAACCGCCGGACCCACGCCGGACTCAATGGCCCCTTCACCCTGCTGGAAACGCCGGATTACCAGCACGTCGCCTACTCCGAGACCCAGCGCGGCAGCCTGCTTGTCTCCGACCCCGACGAGGTCAGCATCCTCGCCCAGAAATATGCGATGCTGCGAGCTCAGGCCCTCAGCCCCGAAGACACCGTGGGCCTGTTGGACCGTCTGCTGGGAGAGCAATGAGCACTGCACGTGAGTGGTTCAAGTCCAGCTACAGCGGCGACGAAGGCGGCGCCTGCCTCGAAGTTGCCTACGAGTGGCGCAAGTCGAGCTACAGCGGCGACGAAGGCGGGCAGTGCGTCGAAATCGCCGCCCACCCCTCCGCCGTCCACGTCCGCGACTCCAAGAACCCCGACGGCCCCACCCTCACCGTCGCGCCCACCACCTGGACGGCCTTCGCCGGCTTCGCCGCCGACCGGTGCCTCGGCTGAGCCCACACCCACGGGAGGAAACCCACCGCCATGGCTGTCATCCACAAGACCACACTGACGCCCACCAAGCTGGAGCTCCTCGCCACCTGGCTGCCCGCGCAGCCCTGGTACCGCGGCAAGTCGGGACAGCAGCCGGAGCTGTCCAGGACCGGCGGATTCCGGCTGGACGACCCGGAGGGCGAAGTCGGGATCGAATTCATGGCGGTCACCGACACGTCGGTGGACCAACCGGTCACGTACCAGGTGCCGTTCAGCTACCGAGGCGCACCGATCGCGGGCGCGGACGAAGCGCTCATCGGCACCACCGAACACGGGGTGCTGGGGAAGCGATGGGTCTACGACGGCACGCGTGACCCGGTTCTCGTCGCCCAGTTGTTCGCGCTGATCGTCGGCGAGGCCGAGCCGCAGATGCAGAGCACGAGCGACACCCCCGACCCCTCCGTCATCGGTTGGTTCGCGGAGTCCGGCGCCACAGCGACGATCGCCTCCACGACCGTGACCGACGACCCGAGCGGTACGGATCTCCTCGTGGAGACGGCATCCGACAGACGCCGCCTGACCATTCACATCAACCGCGTTCTCCAGCCCGGCCGGGCCACCGAGGAGCAGGCACTCGGCCACGTCACCGCGGACGCGCCGCTGCCCGACGGCACCACCGCACGCACCGCCTTCGCCGTCGTCCGCACACACCCGTGATCCACCCCGAGTCCGGCCACGGGCGGTGCCGGAGGCCGACCGCACCCCACCCCACTGTCAGTGGCCGCGTCTAGAGTCGCGGTCATGGCGACGCTCCCGAATCCGCTTCCTTCACTGGCCACCTCCGGGCTCCAACTCCCGCCCGGCAAACTGGTCGACGCGACGATCGACGAGCCGTGGCACGAGCCGCTGCTCTGGTGCGCCGACGAACCCGCGTCCCCCGGGACATGGGCCGCGCTGCGCGCCGTGGGGCGACCGGTCGGGCTTCTGCCCGTGCTGGTGGACGGCGGGATACGCGACCAGTGGCCGGATGCCTGGGATCTCGCCCCGGCCATGATGACGTACCCGGGCGACCACGACGCCGAGGACGTGCTCAGCGAGTTCTGGGAGGCGTACGCCCCCGACGAACTCGATGCCGACGACGAGTGGCCGGGCCTGGCGCCCGCCCCGTCCGTGTCCGGACCCGACGCCCCGGACGACCTCGCGGCCGAGATCGCCGACCAGCTCACCGATCCGGGAGGGCCGTTGGACGGGCTACGGATGGCCCTGGCCCCCGCACGCCGCAGCGCGGACATTCCGGCGGCGATCGGCTGGACGGGCCCGCTCAACCACGAGAACGACGTGGCACGGCTCTGCGCGGTGCTGCGTTCCTGGGAGGACCGCTTCGGCATACGGATCGTGGTGCTCGGCTTCGACACTCTGATCGTCTCGGTCGGCCGGCCGCCCACGACGATCGAGGAGGCACGGGCCCTGGCCGCCGAACACTTCGCGTTCTGCCCGGACAACGTCAACCAGTCGACGCTCAGCAGCCTGGACGCGTATGCGGAGAAGGCACTGCTGGACCAGGAGACGTGGGCCTTCTGGTGGGACTGAGTACGGCAACTCATGTGGTCTCCACGGATGCCTAGTTGACTCGCACACATGCCCGAAGAAACCTTGGCTCCCCCTCGTCCGCGCACCTGGATCGCCTCGCTGATCTCCACGTTCGTGACGCTTCCGCTCGCGTTCATCGCCCTGGTCCACAGCATGCTTTCGCCGATGGCCTGCGATTCCTGCTCGGACGCCGATTCCGACCGCTTCGACGCCAGCTTCGGTCCGGCGTGGACGGTGTCGTGCTGCGGCCTGACGCTGGCCGTGGTGGCGCTGGTCGCGAGCTGGGTGTTCAACAGGCGCAGGCCGCCGGTCGCGATCACCCTCGCCGTGCTCGCACCCGCCACCGCGTTCGTCACGTGGGTGACCTTCATGGCCGTGGTCGACTGGCCCTGAGGCGTGTTTCCGCGTCAACTGCAGGGTCAGGGGGCCTTGAGCAGATCGCGGAGTTCGCTCACATAGGCACGCACCTCACGCCCGGCGGCGGGCCCGGTGACGGCATCCGGAGCGAGGACCGCACCATGGGCGGCCTGTCGGCAGGGGCGGCAGAGGCCGTCGGGAAGCGCGTCGGGGCGGCCGGGGGCGCCGCACTGGGCGCATTCCACCATCACGCGGCGGACAGGGCCCGCAGGAACGTCCGGGGCAGCGGGCAGCGCGGGCGGGATCTTGTCCTTGAGCCGGCGGCGCAGGAATCCGACGGGTGAGTCGACCCGGGCGGGAAGTCCGGCGGTGAGCGCCTGGGTGAGGTAGTCCGTACTCACGCCGCGTGCGAGCCATTCCGTGGCGCGTGCCTCCAGCGCCTCGCAGTCGGCGGCGGAGAGGGCCAGCCGGTGGTCGACGCGCCCGAGCCGTGCCAGGGCCAGGTACGCGGGCGAGAGACACCCCGGGCCCGGCTGCGCGGGTACGGCGGTCACGGGTGTGGCGGGCGTATCGGCGGTGGCCCCAGGTGCCGGAATCGGGACCTGCGCGCGGTGCCGGGGCGACAGCGGCGCGGTCCTCGGCGCTTCGGGCACGACTCTTGTCCAGGGCTCGGCCGCCGCCCGGGGCTCGCCCCCCGTACCAAGCTCGGCCCCCGCCCCAGGCACGCCCCCCGTACCAAGCCCCGCCCCCGCCCCAGGCCCGGCACCATCCTCCGGATCGGCCACGGCCCGCTGGTCCTCCGCGTCCAGGTAGGCGTTCCACCATTCGTTGTCGCGCGCGGTACGGGACCAGAACGTGCGGAAAACCCAGCGGACCTGCTCTCCCTCGCCCACCAGGCGACGCACCCGGCGCAGGTGCCCCGCCACCGACAGGGCGGTCAGGGCACTGCCGACGGCCTGCTGTCCGTACAGCGGCAGTTGCTTGGCCAGGGTCTTCACATTCATCGCCGCACCGTCGGGCAGGTGGTCGACGAACCCGGCGACATACCGCTCCCGTTCGGGCAGCAGGGCGAAGTCGTCGGTGCGGCGCGGATGTTGGTCCGGCGCGGATCGCTTGCCGTAACCGGGCTTGGCCATCGGATACGCGGGCGAGGATGCGGGCGCGCACAGGACAGGGCTAAGGTTTTGGGTAGCCACGAGATCGCTCTTTCGATCTTGGGGTGAGACCCCGGCCCGGTGCGCTAACACCGTGTCGGGGTCGTTTCGTTGTCGGCACCGTAAGCAGTCGCGACACCGCGCTGCAAGTCGGTCACCATTAGTCATACTTGCTGGCCGTGACGGGTCAGGGAGGTGGGTCGGTTTTCCCAACCACCCTTCTTTTCCCACCGGTTGAAGAAGTCGCTCGAATCCCGGAGCCCGAGTCCCGGCGCTCGCGTCCCGACGCCCGAATCCCGAGGCTCACCGCCCGGCCGCGGCCCCGGCCCGTCCCCCGCACGAGTGAACCAGCGGGCCCGGGGCTCGAATCCCGGAGCCCGGAGCCCGGGTTCCGGGCGGGGAGTCGGGGCCTACCGACGCGCGGTGCCCAGAATGGTGCGGATGTCGTCCGCGCCGCAGGCGGCGGGGCCGGTGGTGGCGGCGCGGTCGGCGATGCGCATGCCTTCAGGCCGGCCCTTGACCTTCCAGTGCGCTGGTCTAGCGTCGGGTGCAGGAGAAGAACAGTTGTCTGGAAGGACACGGCGAATGCGGATCACGGTGCTGACAGTGGCGGACTGCCCGAACGCGCAGCCCGCGCTGGAACGCGTCACTACCGCGCTGGACGGCCGGGACGCGAAGGTGGAACTGGTGAAAGTGACCAATGAGACCGAGGCCGCCCAGCGGGGCATGTACGGGTCGCCGACGATCCTGATCAACGGCACCGACCCGTTCGCGCCCCCCGGCGCGGTGCCGAGCCTGTCGTGCCGGCTGTACCGGGACGCCGACGGCACTGTGTCCGGCGTGCCGGGCGAGACCGCCCTGCGTCAGGCCCTGGCCGGGGCGACCGCGCCCGGACAGGACGCCGACGTGCCGGACTGCTGCACCCAGCAGCCGGACGCCCTGGACGTGGTCGGCCGGGACGGCCGAGGGCGCCGCGCGCCCGCCGCGCGCGGCCTGCGCGCGGTACACCAGCAGGCAACCAGTAACAACACGCAGCCTGACCGAGCCTGAGGCGTCGTGTCGCCGGTCTTCGAATCCGGGGGGCGACGCGGACACTCCCGACGCGGCGTTCATCGCATACGGAGCATTCATCGCGAGGGGACGGGCCTGACGGCAGGCCCCCTCCCCCAGGGTCCGAGACTCGGAACCCGAGCAAGAAGGGACCGGTCAGGCCATCGACTCGGCCAAGTCTTCCGCCTGCTTCAGAACCCGCTCGATCGCCGCAGGCTGCTTGTCCGGCGGATATCCGTACTTCCGCAGAAGCCGGAGCACCCGGGCCATGATCCGGTCCCTGGCCTGCTCCTTCACCTTCCAGTCGACAGTGACGTCCTTGCGGATCTGCTCGTACAGCTCGTGCGCGATCCGGGCGAGGATCGAGTCCTTCATCTGCTCGACCGCCGAGGGGTCGGCAGCCAATGCGTCGTAGAAGGCCAGCTCGTCCTCGGTCAGCCCAAGCTTCTTTGCCCGACCCCGGTCGGCGGACACCTCCTGCGCCAGCTCGACGAGGAATTTCATGAACTCGGCCGCTGTCAAAAGCCCGTTCGTGTACCGGTTCATCGCCGCCTTCACCCGGTTGGTGAAGGTCTCCTGACGGGTGAGGTTACGAGGATGGGCGTCCCTGATCTCTTTGATCAGCGCCCGCCGCAGGGCCTCGATGGCGAGGTTCGGGTGCTTGGACGCCTGGAGCTTCCGCAGCATGGACTCGTCGAGATGGGACAGGTCAGGCTTCGTCAGGCCGGCCGCGTCGTAGATGTCCACGACCCCGTCGGCCGCCACGACCGAGGCATTGAGCTGGGCGATCAGCAGCTCCACATCCGCCGCCGTCGCGGTGCCCTGCTCCTCCCGCTCCTCAGCGGTGTATTTCTCCCGCGTCCTGGTCACGGTTTCGATGAACCGGATGTCGGGCAGCAGATCCTGCACGCGCGGGTCGGTTGGGCAGAGCGAAAACGCCTGGCGGAGCAGACCCGCGTGGTACATGAATCGCTGCCTGCGCGTCGCCTGCTCGGGCCCCAGACCTGGCTCCGGCGTGATCAGGAACTCCAGCACCTCGGTGAGAGCCTCCCGGTAGGCACGGGGGCCGCCCGCCGTAAGGATCCGCCGCCAGGAGCAACCGTGCAACACGTCCATGATCTGCTGATGGCTCTCCCGCACCAGCTGAACCGCACCCGCGAGATCGGCGCCCAGCATGGGGTTCGCCTGATCCTGCTCGGAGTACTCGGCGAGGGCTTCCTTGATCTCCCGTATGACACCCTGGAAATCGACGACCAGCCCGGACGGCTTCCCCGGCCAGGTCCGGTTGACGCGGGCGATGGCCTGCATGAGCGCGGCGCCCCGCATGCGCTTGTCAAGGTAGAGCGTGTGCAGAGGCGGTGCGTCGAAGCCGGTCAGCCACAGGGACTGAACGATGACCAGCTCCAGCTCGTCGTCCGCATCCGTCACTCGCTGCTGAATCTTCTTCAGCTGTGTGGGAGTACGGACGTAGTCGGCGACCTCCTCGCTGTCCGTGGCAGCGTTGCCCGTGAAGACGACACGGATGCGCCCGGTGTCGTCGGTCAGCAACTGCGACTTCGGGTCGCGCACCCCCGCCCACTCAGGGCGGCGACGGATCACCTCCTCGAACAGCCGCGCGGCGATCACACGGGACGCGCAGACGACCATGCCCTTACCGGGTCGGCCGGTCAGCTTTCGCATCTCTGTACTACGGGCATCCCAGTGCTCCAGCAGGTGCCCGGCCAGCTCCCGGATGCGTCCCGGAGAACCGATCAGGTCCTCGTAACGCCCGAACTGCATACGGGCGGCGCGCTTCTCATCCTCGGACAGCCCCTCGACCAGACCCTCCGCGCGGGCGTCCAGATCGTCGAGGTCTGCATCCTCGATGAGGTCGACCCGGACGAGGTGGGCCTCATAGAACACGGGCACGGTCGCGCCGTCGTCGACGGCCTGGGTGAGGTCGTAGGTGTGGATGTTCTTGCCGAAGACGCCCTGTGTGCTCCCAGTGCTGTTGTTGATGGGAGTGCCGGTGAAGGCGATGAAGGTGGCGTTCGGGAGAGCGTCGCGAAGGTTGCGGGCGTAGCCGTCGATGAAGTCGTAGTGGCTGCGGTGGGCCTCGTCGATGACGACGATCACATCGCGGCGCGACGAGATCTGCGGGTGTCGGGCGCCGGCCTTGCGCTCGGCCTCGGTGAGCCGGAACTTCTGCAGCGTGGCGAAAACGACCCCGCCGTTGCTCTTCGGACTGTTCAGCAACTCGCGCAACTGCACGGCGTCGGCGGCCGTCTCCGGCTTCTCCTTGATCCTCTTGTAAAGGGTGTCGCTGGCAACGAACGTCCGGAACAGCTGATCGTCGAGGTCGATCCGGTCGGTGAGCATGACGAAGGTCGGGCTGGACAACTCGGGCGTGGAAGCCACCTTCCCCACGTAGAAGAGCATCTCCTCGCTCTTCCCCGCGCCCTGGGTGTGCCAGACGACGCCTGCCCTGCCGTCGGTCGCGATGGCCGACTCGGTGGCGCGGACGGCGGCGTTCACGGCGATGTACTGGTGCGCCTTGGCAAGCTTGACCGTGTTGACGTCGCCCGATTCCTCGGCCGAGTAGGAGAGGAAGTGTCCGATCAGGTCGAGGAGGCGGGCCGGCTCAAACGCTCCGTACAGCATGCGCTCCAGCGCCCGCCCGTCCTGGCGTTCGTGCTTGCGCAGCATGCGGTCGTGCTCGTCGGCGTGCCAGGGGGCCATGTGCTGCCAGGGCGTGAAGGGCGTGCCCATGCGGGCGGTGACACCGTCGGAAGCGAGCATGACGAGGAATGTGGCGAAGGTGCCGGTCTGCTTCAGCTCACGCCGGTAGCCCTGGAGCTGGTCGTAGGCGGTACGGGCGCTGTCATTGCTGTCGGCCTTCTTCAACTCGACGACGGCGAGCGGGAGCCCGTTCACGTACAGGACGATGTCGAATATGAACGTCCGGTCCTTGACGCTCTTCACCCGGACCTGGCCGGCGGCGATCAGGTCGTTGGCGTGCGGGTCGCCGAAGTCGACGGGCCGGATGACGGCGTGGCGCTTCTCGCCGGTGACGGGGTCGTCGTAGGGGACGGAGACCCCGCCGGTCAGCCGCTCGTAGAACCGGTGGTTCTCGCGCAGGTCGTGCTGCGTGGACTGGGCAAGGAGCAGAGGTATGGCATCGTCGGCAACGCTCTCGGGCAGTTGCGGGTAGCGGCGCCGGATCGCCTTGCGGAGGTTGGGATACAGGACGAGGTCCCCCCACCCCTTCCGCACGCCGTAGGAGGGCCCCAACTCGGCCCCGGGCACATGCTGCCACCCGCACTCGGCAAGCACCCCGAGGGCGTGCAGCTCGAGCTCCTGCTCGGTGAGGCGGTCGATGGGGGGCTCGCCGACGGGGTGAGACCTTGATCCGGCGTTGGTCATACGGCCTCCTCTACGACGCGCGTTGCGTCCTTGACACGGAGCTTTCCGGTGACGAGCTGGGGGAGGAGGGTGTCGCGGAGGTCGGCGAGGGTTCGCGACTCGGCATCCAATGCCTTAGCGAGCTCGAACGCAGGAACACAGTGATCCTCCAGGTCAGCCAGCGCTTGAGCTTGTGGCCGAGGCATGAGGAAGCCCACCAAGCGATCCACCTGGCAACGCTGTCGTCCAGAGGAGCCGGTCATGCTCGTGATCGCATGAGCGCGAAAGCGCGGACTACGTGCAACCAAATATGCGAAATGCGCAGGGACTCCCGAACGCGGACGCATGACGATGAACTCAGTGGAACCGAATCCAATCTCCACCGGCTTCATGAAGTCGATGAAAGCAGTTTTCCCATTCTCTAGGCATGGAGTAATGCGGGCCATTACCGTGTCGCCATTCATGAAGCGCGCCCCACCGCTCGGAGCCCTCACGCTCCATTGGTTCACTCTCGCCGACGCTGTGGGAAGTGCCGCCATGTCGACATACACGGCTTCGTCCACCCGAGGCTTCGGGATCTTGGGATTGAACTCGATCAGCTCATCCACCTGGACTGCCTCATCGGAGGCTTGCACGTCACTGTCAAATCCATGACTGGTAAAGCGCGCCTGCAGGAGGCGCTCCGTTGTTGCAACAATCCGCCCGTTCGCGGCGATCTTGTCGTCCAACGCGCCTAGCACCTCGGCAATGGCTTGCTGATACGCCAACGGCGGGCAAGGGACTCTCAGCCCACGGATAGAGGTGAGCGGAGTTGAAATTCCCGGCACACCGACAGTCGACGTGTGCGCGAGGATGCCACTCTGACCTTGCGGAGACTTAAACCAGTAGTAATAAAATTCCGGAGATACTCGGCCTTCATCAAGGCGACATTTGACCTGACTCGAGCCAATGACATACCGCGAGAATCGGGGGTTCCTTGGGATCATCGAGACTTGCCCGATCGTCCCTCTGTGCGTAAAAATCAGATCGCCGGGAGCGACATTGGCCGAGGATAGATCATTCGCTTTCTCGTGAGAGATGTACACGAAATCATCCTCGACAAAGATCCCCCTCGCCAAATTCACACCCCGCACCACCGGAACGCCAACTGCCGTGTAGTTCTCCTTTGTGATCTTCGAGCCGAAGGGCCCCATTGCGAAAGCCCCGCGTTCAGCGGCTGCCAACGACCCGAAAGGCACGAAGTTGAAGTCCTCCATCACACCCTCCCCAGCTGCTCGTCCACAACCTTCGCCAACCGCTCCGACTCCGCGAACTGCTCCCGCAGCAACGCCGTAAGCCGCACGATCTTCGCCTCCACCGGCTCCGCGTCCGGGTCGACCTCCGCCTCCGCCGTCCCCACGTACCGCCCCGGGGTCAGCACATAGTCATGCTCGGCGATGGTCTCCAGGGCAACGCTCGCGCAGAAGCCCGCCACGTCCTCGTACGGCTTCGCCCCCTCCGCCCCTCGCCACGCGCGCACCGTGGCACCGATACGGTCGACGATCTCGTCGGGCGTCAGCTCCCGCAGCGTGCGGTTCTTCATCACGCCGAACTCACGCGCGTCGATGAACAACACCTCGCCCTTGCGCCCCCGCACCCACTCCGAGTGCCGTCCCTTCCCCTCCGCCAGGAACCACAGGCAGGCCGGGATCTGCGTCGACCGGAACAACTGCCCCGGCAGCGCGATCATGCACATCACCAGGTCGTCCTCGACCATGCCCCGGCGGATGTCGCCCTCGCCGGACTGCTTGCTGCTCATCGAGCCGTTGGCCAGGACCACGCCCGCCCGGCCGTTCGGCGCGAGCTTGCTGATCATGTGCTGGAGCCACGCGTAGTTCGCGTTGCCGACGGGCGGCGCCCCATACACCCACCGCCGGTCCATGCCGAGCATCTCCCCGCCCCAGTCGGAGATGTTGAACGGCGGGTTGGCCATCACCACGTCCGCCTTGAGTGCCGGGTGCTGGTCGTTGCGGAAGGTGTCGGCCGGTTCGTCGCCCAGGTTCGCCTCGACTCCATGGATGGCCAGGTTCATATGGGCCAACTGCCAGGTCGTCTGGTTGAGTTCCTGGCCGAACACGGAGACGTTCAGCGGGTTGCCGCCGTGCGACTCGATGAACTTCTCCGCCTGCACGAACATGCCGCCCGACCCGCACGCCGGGTCGTAGACCCGCTCGCCCTGCTGCGGTTCCAGCACTTCCACCAGGAGCTGGACCACGCTTTCCGGGGTGAAGTACTCCCCGCCCTTGCGGCCCTCCTTGAGCGCGAACTCGGCCAGGAAGTACTCGTACACCTCGCCCATGATGTCCCGCGCACCCTTGCGGCGGCCGTCATCGCCCAACTGCTCCTGGAAGGCAAGCCGGTCCAGCAGCCTGATCAGCCCGACGAGGCGTTCCTCATCGACCTGGCCGCTGGCGTAGATCTTGGGCAGGGTCTTCTTCAGCGCCGGGTTCTGGGCCTCGATCGCCAGCATCGCGGCGTCGATCGCCTCGCCGGCGGTCTGGCCCTCCACGGTCGTGCCGGCCCGTTCGAGAACGGCTTCCCAGCGAGCCGCCTGGGGCACGTAGAAAATGCCGGCACCGGTGTACTCGCGCCGTTCCTCCAGCGTGACGAGGATGTCCTCCTCACTCCATCCGCCCTCCTCCCTCAGCTCGGCCTCCATCTGCATGCGCTTCTCACTCATCGCGGCGGAGACGTACTTGAGGAAGACGAGACCCAGCACGAAGTGCTTGTAGGCGGCGGCGTCCAGGCTGCCGCGCAGCTTGTCCGCGGCTTGCCACAGGATCTGCTTCATGTGGGCGGGCTCGGTCTTCTTCCGAGGTGGCACAGGATTCTCGTTTCTCTCGTGGTTCGTAGGGGCCTCGGCTGTCAGTCCCGGGGACCGGGCCCGTGAGCAGAACGCTTGCGCAGACTCAGGTCGCCGTCCGCGACGCCCGCCGCCAGGCGTTCGGCCAGCGTGTCCAGCGCGGCCAACTGGCGTTGCACGTCGGCGCGGTGGCGTTCCGCCTCGGCCAGGATCTCTTCGAGGTCGGCGATCTCCTCGACCGGCAGCTGCGGCAGGTCCATGTCCCGTACGCTCACCCGCCGCACGAGCGATCCGCTGCCGCGCTGCTGGTTGCGGGGCGCGGCCAGCAGGTGGGCCAGCGTGTGGGGACGCATCCACAGGTTCCGCGAATCCGGCGCCTCGCCCCTGGTCGGCTCCGTCTGATACTCCTGGTACGCCGCGATCCGCAGCCCCTGCACCGGCGCGAGCAGTACGCAGCCGCCCGCATCGTCCACCTGTGCGCGTACCCCGTGCTCGGTCAGCAGGAAGACATCGCCGCGATTGGTGATCGCCGCCTGCGGATAGGCGGCGAGATCTTCCGGAAGGATCCGTCGGCCACCGATCGCAAGCGCGCCCAGCATCTCCTCCCGCCCGATCACGGGTACCCCGGCGTCACCGATGTCGCTCTCCCGGATGCGGTGACCGGACAGCAGCTTGAGTGGTCCGGCCTTCAGCTGATCGCCCACCTTGACGTGCCGCACCGTCCGGGACCGCTTGCGTGCGACAAGAGCGCCGAGCCACTCCTTGAGCTGCGGCAGCGCGTCGAAGGCCTTCTGCCGCGCCTCCAGAGTGGCAGCAAGATGGTCAAGTCCCTGCTCCCGAGAGGCCAGCCGGTGCGCGGGCAGTACGGAGCGGCCGTCGCTGAGTGACTCGGCACCGCCGGTTGCCGACACGGCGGCGTACCGAGCCTCCTCCGCCACCGGTGACCGGCCGGTATGAAGGATCTCGACAACATGGCGGGGCCAAGCGGTACCGATGCGCCGGGCGATCCTGTCCGCGTCGACCAACAGCACCCGGCCCCTGGCCTCGGGGTCGGCGTCCCGGCGCAGAACGAGCAGGGCATGTTCCGCGCCGGTGCGGAACGGGTGGATACGGCGCGGTAGTTGCACGATCGCCGCCAAGGCATCATGTGCGAGCAGTTCTTCGCGCATGCGTACCGCTGACGTGGGCACAGTCGTACGGGGCCGGCTCAGCGTCCATGAGGGTACGACGACGTACCCACGCCCGTCCGGGTTCAGCCGGTTCACGGCTTCGTGCGCCCAGCGAAGCGGCCCGTCCTCGTCGCGTTCACGCTCGCCCGGGACATACGGAGGGTCGGCAAGGACGAAGTCGGCGGTCGGAAAGCCCCAGGGCTCCGTCGTGTCGTCCTCGAACTCACGCTGTTCCCAAGGGCGCAGGATGCCCAGTTCTTCGGGGTGGGCACAGACGTCCACAGGAGAGTCCCAGTGGGCCCAGAGCCGGTAGGTCAGCAACTTGCGCCGCAGCGGGTCGGGCTCCACGGCCACGATGTCGCCCCGGCCCCCGATGCCGTCGAGTGCGAACAACAGCTCGCCAGTGCCCGCGCACAGGTTGATCACCGATGGCTGGCCGGGGCCAGCCTCCACCGATCCCACCAGGGAGCTGATCAGATCGGCGACCACGGGGGGAGTCGTGTCCATCGCCAGGTCGGATTCCAGGCGACCGGCGAGTTCGAGTACGGCGTCGGCGGCCGCGCCGGGCGAACCCAATTCCGTCGCGAGCTCCCGGACCACACGCACCACCCTCGGGTCGGCACGAGCTACATCCGGTTGCAAATGCGGGGGCAGATACCTCTCGATGGTGTCCTTCCCCTCGCCATCCATGGCAAGGACGGCCAGCGCTTCCCCAACCAGTCGATCCGCGTTCTCCCCGTCGTGCTTGAGCGCGATCAGGCGTCGCAGCCGCAGCCCATGCCGGAATCGCTCTCCGTAGGTGGGCAGCACCCCGTCCGCGTTCGGAACACCGTCGGGGACCGGGCGCTCATCGAGCCAGCTCGCGATCTCCTCCGCGTCGAAGAGAGGCTTGCTCTCACTGCCTCCGGCCGGAAGCGGAAACGTGTCGTGCCGACGCCGCCAGTTACTGACCGTAGGCCGGCCGACCTCGGCGAGCTCCTTGATCTCGCCGAGGGTCACCGGCTCGTACCGCCGCTCCGTCACAGCGCAATCTCCTCCTCACCCGAGAGAACCCGGGCCTTGCGGGCCAGGACCGTGGGGACCCGGCTGTACTTCTCATGGCGCGCCGCCAGCTCGGGAGCGACGAGGGCCGTCAATTCGAGGGCCGTCCGGAAGTCCTCCTCCAGGCGGCGATGCGAGATGCGCTCGTGGTGTGCGATGCGGTTGCGCAAGGTCCGCATGACTTCCAACCGGTCGTGCAGGTCCTGGCGCCGCGCCCCCTTGAAGCAGTGCCGAAGCGCCGGGTACCAGTACTTCATGTCGTAGTTGCCGCGGCCGCCCGTGCTGAGCAGACCAATCCAGAAGCCGAACGACAGGGTCGCGACGACATCGCACGGAGCGTTGCCCTTCCCGCGCCGCGCCAGCTTGTCCTCGGCGTCGCGGATGTCGTCCATCGCCCAGCGGTTGGGCTCCGCCCGCCGCAGGTTCCACCAGTCGCTCCGGCCGAACTTGCCGGTGAGCTGTCGGTGGATCCGGTTGCGCAGGCTCACCTCCAGGTCGCGCAGGGGGCTGTGCAGCGCCCGCGCCGCCTCCGCGTCCCAGGTATACAGCCGCAGTGCCACCACCACGTCGCCGCGGCACTCGTCCAGGAACGGCTGGAACCGCTCCGGGGAGATGGCCTCGACTAACCACTCCTCGTTACTCTTCGTCATCGTCCGTACTTCCCTCCGTCCGGCCACCGTGTTACGGTGCCGAAGTACGCCTTGGAGTCCTGTCACCGCTTGCTTCGCCGCATAGCACACAGCCCAGGGCAGAGCCTGGTGATTTGCCCTGTACTGCCCACGCCAATTGGGCAGTACAGGGCGTCACTTTTTCCGCTGTGACAGTCGGGCTGATGCCCCATCACCGCATTGCATTGAACCTAGCGCGTTTCCCTGCAGATGTGAAGTGTCAAAAGCGAGGTACGGGTGAGAAGCCCGGTTCTCACCCGTCATTCAGACTGGATGTGGACGTGAAAAACGGGCCGCCTCCGCGACCCGTTCCCCGTGCGGCGCTCTCACAGCGTGCGCGCGACCTCCGTCGCCCAGTAGGTCAGGATCATCTGCGCACCCGCGCGCCGGATCCCGGTCAGGCTCTCCATGATCGCCGCGTCCCGGTCGATCCAGCCCTTCTCGGCGGCGGCCTCGATCATCGCGTACTCACCGCTGATCTGGTACGCGGCGACCGGCACGTCCACCGAGTCCGCGACCTTCGCCAGGATGTCGAGGTACGGTCCGGCCGGCTTGACCATGACCATGTCGGCGCCCTCTTCGAGGTCGAGCGCCAGCTCGCGCAGCGACTCGCGGGCGTTCGCCGGGTCCTGCTGGTACGTCTTGCGGTCACCCTTGAGCGAGGAGCCGACGGCCTCGCGGAACGGCCCGTAGAACGCCGACGAGTACTTCGCCGTGTAGGCGAGGATCGAGACATCCTCGTGGCCCGCCTGGTCGAGCGCGTCACGGACGACACCGACCTGGCCGTCCATCATGCCGCTGGGGCCGACCACATGGGCACCCGCGTCGGCCTGGACCTGGGCCATCTCGGCGTACCGCTCCAGCGTCGCGTCGTTGTCGACGCGGCCGTCGGCGGTCAGGACACCGCAGTGGCCGTGGTCGGTGTACTCGTCCAGGCACAGGTCCGACATGACGACGAGATCGTCACCGACCTCCTCCCGTACCGCGCGCAGACCGACCTGGAGGATGCCGTCCGGGTCGGTGCCCGCCGTGCCCCGGGCGTCCTTCTTCTCGTCCGCGGGAACGCCGAAGAGCATGATCCCGGAGACCCCGGCCGACACCGCCTCGACGGCGGCCTTCCGCAGGGTGTCCAGGGTGTGCTGCTGGACGCCGGGCATGGCCGAGATGGCGACGGGCGCGTCGATGCCCTCACGCACGAACGCGGGCAGGATCAGATTCGCCGGGGCGAGCCGTGTCTCGGCGACCATGCGCCGCATCGCCGGGGTCGTCCGCAGCCGCCGGGGGCGGGAGCCGGGGAAGTTTCCGTACACAGTCATCCTTCGAGATTAGACCCGTACACATCACCGTCTTACCGACACCCGTGCCGGAAAAACGGACCGGAGAACGAGCAGGGGTCCGGCTGCCGAAGCAGTCGGACCCCCGACACCCACGAACCGACCGGTCAGGTCGTCGTACGACGCCGCCGCGCCCCCGGACGCCGCTCGCTCGGCCGCGTCACCGGGTCACCGGCCTCCTTCGACGCCTCCCGGCGCTGCGAACCGAACGCGGCGAGGGCCTCGGCCAGCTTGTGCACCGAAGGCTCCGGCGACAGGACGTCGACGCGCAGGCCGTGCTCCTCGGCGGTCTTCGCCGTCGCCGGGCCGATACACGCGATGACGGTCACGTTGTGCGGCTTGCCCGCGATGCCGACGAGGTTGCGAACAGTCGACGACGAGGTGAAGAGCACCGCGTCGAAGCCGCCGCCCTTGATGGCCTCACGCGTGTCGGCGGGCGGCGGCGAGGCGCGGACCGTGCGGTACGCGGTGACGTCGTCGACCTCCCATCCCAGCTCGATCAGCCCGGCCACCAGCGTCTCGGTGGCGATGTCGGCGCGCGGCAGGAAGACGCGGTCGATCGGGTCGAAGACCGGGTCGTACGGCGGCCAGTCCTCCAGCAGACCGGCGGCGGACTGCTCACCGGACGGCACCAGGTCCGGCTTCACACCGAAGTCGACGAGCGCGGCGGCGGTCTGCTCGCCGACGGCCGCGACCTTGATCCCGGCAAAGGCACGGGCATCGAGCCCGTACTCCTCGAACTTCTCCCGGACGGCCTTCACGGCATTGACGCTGGTGAAGGCGATCCACTCGTAGCGGCCCGTGACCAGGCCCTTGACCGCGCGCTCCATCTGCTGGGGCGTACGAGGCGGCTCGACGGCGATCGTCGGGACCTCGTACGGCACGGCACCGTACGAACGGAGCTGGTCGGAGAGCGACGCCGCCTGCTCCTTCGTGCGCGGGACGAGCACCTTCCAGCCGAAGAGCGGCTTGGACTCGAACCACGCGAGCTGGTCGTGCTGGGCGGCGGAGCTGCGCTCACCGACCACGGCTATGACGGGCTGGTGCCCGTCCGGCGACGGAAGGACCTTCGCCTGCTTCAGGACCTGGGCGATCGTCCCGAGGGTCGCCGTCCAGGTGCGCTGGCGCGTGGTCGTACCGGCCACCGTCACGGTCAGCGGGGTGTCGGGCTTGCGGCCCGCCGAGACCAGCTCACCGGCGGCCGAGGCCACCGAGTCGAGGGTCGTCGAAATGACGGCCGTGGCATCGCTCGCGCCGACCTCGGTCCAGCAGCGGTCCGAGGCCGTACGGGCGTCGACGAACCGGACGTCGGCGCCCTGCGCGTCACGCAGCGGCACACCGGCGTACGCGGGCACGCCCACGGCGTTGGCGACCCCCGGCACGACCTCGAAGGGAATACCGGCGGCGGCGCAGGCGAGCATCTCGGCGCCGGCGCTCCCGTCCAGTCCCGGGTCGCCGGAAACGGCACGCACGACCCGCCTGCCGCCCCTGGCCGCCTCCATGACAAGATTGGCCGCATCCCTGAGAACGGGAACACCGGCGGCTGCTGACTGTGCGTCAATAATCGTCAGCTCAGGCGCGCTTACGCCTGCCCGCGCATGGCAGCGAACGACGCCGAGAACGTCCGGCTCGGCGACAAGAACGTCCGCGCTCGCGAGCGCCTCGACAGCGCGCAGAGTCAGCAGTCCCGGGTCGCCGGGACCGGCGCCGAGGAAGGTGACGTGCCCTTGTGCGGACAGGGTCGGAAAGTCGGATACGGCGGGGCCGGTGGGGCTCAAAGTGCTCGCTCCCCCATAAGACCGGCCGCACCCTTGGCGAGCATCTCGGACGCGAGTTCGCGACCGAGGGCCGCCGCGTCGTCGTGCGACGTGGGGACGGGACCGGTGGTGGACATCTGTACCAGCGAGGAACCGTCGGTGGAACCGACGACACCACGCAGGCGCAGTTCGTTGACAGCCTGTCCGTCGACCAGGAGGTCGGCCAGCGCACCCACAGGTGCGGAGCAACCGGCCTCCAGGGCGGCGAGCAGGGCACGCTCGGCGGTCACGGCGGCCCGGGTGTACGGGTCGTCGAGCTCGGCGAGTGCGGCGGCTAGGTCTGCGCTGGTCGCAGCGCATTCGATCGCCAGTGCTCCCTGGCCGGGAGCAGGCAGGACGGTGTCGACCGACAGGAAGTCGGTCACCTCGCCGGTCCGGCCGAGGCGGCTGAGCCCGGCCGCGGCGAGTACCACCGCGTCGAGCTCCCCGCTTCGTACAAATCCGATACGCGTATCGACGTTCCCCCGGATCGGCACGGTCTCGATGTCGAGGCCGTGGTTACGGGCGTACGCGTTGAGCTGCGCCATGCGGCGCGGCGAGCCGGTGCCGATGCGGGCACCGGACGGCAGCTGCTCGAAGGTCAGCCCGTCCCGCGCCACCAGTACGTCGCGCGGGTCCTCGCGCACCGGTACGGCGGCCAGCACGAGGCCCTCGGGCTGGGCGGTCGGCAGATCCTTGAGCGAGTGGACGGCGAAGTCCACCTCGCCGCGCAGCAGCGCGTCGCGCAGCGCGGCGACGAACACGCCGGTGCCGCCGATCTGCGCGAGGTGCTCCCGGGAGGTGTCGCCGTACGTGGTGATCTCGACGAGCTCGACGGCGCGCCCGGTCACCTCGCTGACCGCGTCGGCGATGAGGCCGGACTGCGCCATGGCGAGCTTGCTGCGCCGGGTCCCCAGCCTCAGCGGCTTGGTGGCCCCCGCGCCCAGGGGTGAGTTGTCGGTCATGACCGCCCTCGATTCGGGTCGTTCAGGTCTGCCCGGGAGACGGCGGCGACCGTCTGCGGGTCGAGGTCGAAGAGTTCCCGCAGCGCATCGGCGTACCCGGCACCGCCGGGCTCGCTGGCGAGCTGCTTGACCCGCACGGTGGGCGCGTGCAGGAGCTTGTCGACGACGCGGCGCACGGTCTGCGTGATCTCGGCGCGCTGCTTCTCGTCCAGGTCGGGGAGGCGTCCGTCGAGCCGCGCGATCTCGCCGGCCACCAGATCGGCGGCCATGGTGCGCAGGGCTACGACGGTCGGGGTGATGTGGGCGGCGCGCTGGGCCGCGCCGAACGCGGCGACCTCGTCGGCGACGATGGTGCGCACCTGGTCCACATCGGCGGCCATCGGGGCGTCCGCGGACGCTTCGGCGAGCGACTCGATGTCGACGAGGCGCACACCGTCGAGACGGGCTGTGGCTCCATCGATGTCGCGCGGCATGGCGAGGTCGAGCAGGGCGAGGCGGACGGGGCCGGCGCCCTGGGCGGGCACGGTGGTCCGGTGGACGGCCTGGCGCACCATACCGGTGGTGCCGTTCTCCACCCAGGCGGCGTGCCGGTCGGGGTCGGCGGGCGGCGCGGGGACAGTCGCGGCGGGCGCCTCGTGCCCGGGGTCGAAGGCCAGGCCGAGCGCTCCGGCGACGGCCTCGGCGGTCAGCACGAGACCCGTCGCTCCGGTGCACGAGACGACGACATCGGCACGTGTCAGTTCGTCGGGGACCGCGGCCATCTCCACGGCGTGAACGGCCACTCCGGTACCGCCGGACTGGCCCAGGATCTCGACGAGCCGGTCGGCACGGGCCCGGGTCCGGTTGGCGACGACGATCTCGGCGACACCGGTACGGGCCAGGGTGGCGGCGGCCAGCGAGGACATCGAGCCGGCGCCGATCACCAGGGCACGCTTGCCCCTGGCCCAGTCGGCGACATCCGCACCGGCCGCGAGCTGTTCGAGACCGAAGGTGACGAGCGACTGCCCGGCCCGGTCGATCCCGGTCTCGCTGTGGGCGCGCTTGCCGACCCGCAGGGCCTGCTGGAACAGGTCGTTCAGCAGCCGGCCGGCGGTATGGAGCTCCTGCCCCAGCGCCAGCGCGTCCTTGATCTGGCCGAGGATCTGCCCCTCGCCGACGACCATCGAGTCCAGCCCGCAGGCCACCGAGAAGAGGTGGTGTACGGCCCGGTCCTCGTAGTGCACATAGAGATACGGAGTGAGCTCGTCCAGCCCGACGCCACTGTGCTGGGCGAGGAGCGTGGACAGCTCGGCGACGCCCGCGTGGAATTTGTCCACGTCGGCGTACAGCTCGATGCGGTTGCAGGTGGCCAGCACGGCGGCCTCGGCCGCGGGCTCCGCGGCGAGGGCGTCCTGGAGCAGCTTGGCCTGCGTCTCGGTAGCCAGCGAGGCCCGTTCCAGTACGGAGACGGGGGCGCTGCGGTGGCTCAGCCCTACGACAAGAAGACTCATGCCGGCATCACGGCGGGCATGTCCCCGTCAGGTCCTTTCCGGTCGCCGGTGGCGGTGGTGGTGCGCACGGGCGGTGCGACCGGATCCGGGCTGCTCCCGGTGACATCCTCGCCGGCCTTGCGCTGCTCGTGGAAGGCGAGGATCTGAAGCTCGATGGAGAGGTCGACCTTGCGGACGTCGACCCCATCGGGCACGGAGAGCACCGTCGGCGCGAAGTTCAGGATGGAGGTGACGCCCGCGGCGACGAGCCGGTCGCAGACCTGCTGAGCGGCACCGGCCGGGGTCGAGATGACACCGATCGACACGCCGTTGTCGCCGACGATCCTCTCCAGCTCGTCGGAGTGCTGCACGGGAATCCCTGCCACGGGCGTTCCGGCCATCGCGGGGTCGGCGTCGATCAGTGCGGCAACCCGGAAACCGCGGGAGGCGAAGCCGCCGTAGTTGGCGAGCGCGGCGCCGAGGTTACCGATACCGACGATCACGACCGGCCAGTCCTGGGTGAGCCCGAGTTCGCGGGAGATCTGGTAGACGAGATACTCGACGTCGTACCCGACACCACGCGTCCCGTAGGACCCCAGGTAGCTGAAGTCCTTGCGCAACTTGGCGGAGTTGACCCCCGCCGCCGCGGCGAGCTCCTCGGACGAGACCGTGGGGACCGAGCGCTCGGAGAGCGCGGTCAGTGCGCGCAGATACAGCGGAAGTCGGGCGACGGTGGCCTCGGGAATTCCTCGGCTACGGGTCGCCGGTCGGTGATTTCGGCCAGTTGCCACGGTGCTCCTGCGGGATGAGCGGGGCTGCAGGCGGCCGTATGTCCCTGGGCCGCCCCGTCGAATGCAGGCTATGTCTTTGTGAACGCGTGCACAAAGATAGTGTCCGTTTTGTCCGGTCAAAGTGACCGGGGTCACGCACATTCGTCGCGCGATCCCGGAACCAAGGATCGCATCAGCCCGTTGCAGGCCCGAAGGGGGCAAAGCGGTACACACTCCTCATAGCCACTCCCCCGAGACCACTCAAAACGCCCATGATGGTAACCGCGTTTTCCTCAAGAAAGCAGTGCGTTGCGCAGCCTTACCGGGTCCACCCGCCAGAACGTGTGCTGTTCGTTATCAATCAGGACAACCGGGATCTGTTCCCAGTACTCCCGATGCAGCTCCTCGTCCTGGGTGATGTCCTTCTCCTCCCAGGACGCACCGGCCTCCGCACAGACCTCCCGCACCACCGCCCTCGCGTCGTCGCAGAGGTGACATCCGGGCTTCCCGACCAGGGTCACCATCCGGTCCGCGGGCTTCTTCTTCGTACGTCGCAGCAGGGCACTCATGCCTTCATTCTGCGCCGGAGGAGACCGCCACTCCGAACCGGAAGGGGACCACTTCCACCCTTGGTCCGATACGCCCCGAATCGCCCGTTCAACAAATCAGCAGCCAAGAGTTCACGGCACGGCATCCCGGCAGGTCGGGAAGGGCCGGATCGACTGGCTATGCTCACGACATGGCCGCACTTCGATGGCTCACACCCCGTAGGCACCCCGCGACAGCACGGAGCGTGCTGGCAGGCGAGGCAGCAGCTGAGGCAGCACGGAAGTCCTCCCTCCCCGACGATCAGTCCTCCGTCACCGACCAGGACACCTCTGTCCTCGGCGCGACCGAGGAAACGCCCTTCCCCGTCGTCGGCGACGACCGGGCCGCAGCCTTCTTCGACCTGGACAACACCGTGATGCAGGGCGCGGCGATCTTCCACTTCGGCCGCGGCCTGTACAAGCGGAAGTTCTTCCAGCGCCGCGAGCTGACCCGGTTCGCCTGGCAGCAGGCCTGGTTCAGACTGGCCGGCGTCGAGGACCCGGAACACATGCAGGACGCCCGCGACAGCGCCCTGTCCATCGTCAAGGGCCACCGCGTCTCCGAGCTGATGTCCATCGGCGAGGAGATCTACGACGAGTACATGGCCGACCGCATCTGGCCCGGCACCCGCGCCCTCGCCCAGGCCCACCTCGACGCCGGACAACGGGTCTGGCTGGTCACCGCCGCCCCGGTGGAGACCGCCACGATCATCGCCCGCCGCCTCGGCCTGACCGGCGCACTCGGCACGGTCGCCGAATCCGTCGACGGCGTCTACACCGGCCGCCTGGTCGGCGAGCCGCTGCACGGCCCCGCGAAGGCCGAGGCGGTCCGCGCCCTGGCGGCAGCCGAGGGCCTGGACCTCGACCGCTGTGCGGCGTACAGCGATTCGCACAACGACATCCCGATGCTGTCCCTGGTCGGACACCCGTACGCGATCAATCCGGACGCCAAGCTCCGCAAACACGCCCGCGCGCTCGACTGGCGGCTGCGGGACTACCGGACCGGCCGCAAGGCGGCCAAGGTCGGCATTCCGGCCGCGGCCGGTGTCGGCGCCCTCGCGGGCGGCACAGCGGCCGCCGTCGCCCTGCACCGCCGCCGCCGCTGACGCACACCCGTTCGCGCCTCCGCCCGATCCCGCCGGGGGCCGCCGAACCACGCCCGAACGCCTGCCGCCGATCGGGACCCCTTACCCACCGACCGCTCCCGCCAGTCGGATTGCTCGCACCCGACCACAACCCGTCGCGCCCGTAGACAGAACACGAAGTAATTCGATCAATAACCGGTCACGATGTGCGACTAAATGCAGCGATTAGTCGCTACAGAAGCGACGTAATCGGTGATTTGAGCAACTGGGTGTAGCACTCCCTGTACGAAGCGTTATTCTCCTCAGACGCATTCCGGAACTCACCACTCACTACGACGAGTGACGGTTTCGCACTGCACGTGATGGAAGCTCTGCCTCTGGGAGTCCCGTGTACCCACACGTCGGGGTTGACGCCTCGGGCCTGGCTACGCTGCGCGCAACGGTCGCCGACCGCTTGCGCGGCTTCGTCCCCACCGCGTACGCCGTACCCGCGTTTGCCACCCCTGCGCCTGTCGGCCCTTGCTACGCCATGGCCGAACGCGGTGCGGCGGTCGGAAGACGCAGCAACCGCGGCGCAACTACTACGTCCACCGTCCGCCGGCCCACCGCCGACAGCGACAGCGCGCGCATGATGGATCTTGTCGAGCGCGCACAGGCCGGCGAGGCTGACGCCTTCGGCCGCCTGTACGACCAGTACAGCGACACCGTCTACCGCTACATCTACTACCGCGTAGGCGGCAAGGCGACTGCGGAGGACCTCACCAGCGAGACCTTCCTGCGCGCCCTGCGCCGTATCTCCACGTTCACCTGGCAGGGCCGCGACTTCGGTGCCTGGCTGGTCACGATCGCCCGCAACCTGGTTGCCGACCACTTCAAGTCCAGCCGCTTCCGGCTGGAGGTGACCACCGGCGAAATGCTCGACGCCAACGAGGTCGAGCGCAGCCCGGAGGATTCCGTCCTGGAGTCCCTCTCCAACGCCGCACTGCTGGAGGCCGTGCGGCGGCTCAACCCCCAGCAGCAGGAGTGCGTGACCCTGCGCTTCCTGCAGGGCCTCTCGGTCGCCGAGACCGCCCGGGTCATGGGCAAGAACGAGGGCGCGATCAAGACCCTCCAGTACCGTGCCGTCCGTACCCTGGCCCGGCTCCTACCGGACGATGCCCGCTGAATCCGCCCCCCCGGCCGAATTACTCTCGGCGATATGATCATCACGCACTGGTCCGATCATCTTTCGTGCGTAACCCAAGTGCCGCGCCCCTCGTTGTGCCGGTTGCAGGCCCCCTGTCGTCGCCCCATGTCCGCCGACACTCACTCTTTCGTGTGGAAGCGCTCAAGGTGTGCAACCTTCCGGACCACCAGGGGAGTCGACCGTCATGACGAGAGGAGGTGCCGCCAGTGATCGCAAACGTTTCGGCACACCGGCGGGCGAACGCCTTCGCCCAGGCCCTGGAGGAGCAGTCGCTCCACGGTGCGGCGGCCGTACAGCCCGGGGAACCGGCCGAACCGGCCGCCCACGGACCGCTGTTGGCCCTGGCGAACGGCCTCGGTGAACTACCGCGGCCGGAGTTGGATCCCGAAGTCAAAGTGGTGCAGCGAGCCCAGCTCGTCGCCGCCATGGAGGCCATGTTCGCCGAGGGCGGTGCGTCCGCGGGCCCTACGGTGCCCGAACAGCGGACCAAGGGGGCCCACCGGGCCTCCCCGCTCCAGAAATTGCGTCCGCGCTCACGCTGGACGAAGGGCCTCGCGGCCGGCGGACTCACCGTCGGTGTGGCGGCGGGAGCCTTCGGCGGAGTGGCCGCTGCCAGTTCCGACGCCCTGCCGGGTGATTCGCTGTACGGGCTCAAGCGCGGCATGGAAGACATCCACCTCGGCATGGCCAGCGGCGATGCCGACCGCGGCGAGGCCTACCTCGACCAGGCATCGACCCGGCTCAGCGAAGCCCGCCGACTGATGGAGCGCGCCCGCTCCGGCGATCTGGACCACGAACAGCTCGGCGAGGTCAGGCGCACGCTCAACGGCATGACGCACGACGCCACCGAGGGCCACCGCCTGCTCCACTCCGTCTACCAGCGGGACGGCGCCATCGGCCCGATCCAGACCCTGGAGTCCTTCTCCCGCTCGCACCGCGGCAGTTGGAGCAGCCTGCGCGACCGGCTGCCGGTACAGCTGACCGATGTCGGCGACCAGGTCAGCTCAGTCTTCGACGCCATAGACGAAGAGGTCGAACCGCTGCAGTCGCTGCTGCCCCGCACCCCGGACAGGAACAGCGGTTCGCAGCAGTCGGAAGAAACGGGGCAGGGCACGGGACCGTCCCGTACGGACCAGTCCTCGCCCTCGTCACCGGAAGCCTCACAAGGCCGTACGGGCGACAGTGCCTCGCCCCACCCGTCCGACTCCGGCAGCGCCCCGTCCGACGACCTGATCACCGGCGGCACGGACGGCCTTCTCGGCACCCCGCCCCCGGGCACCACGCCGTCCACCAACGGCCGCGTCAGCCCCCCGCCCTCCCCGGACGTAACCCTGCCCCCGCTCCTCCCCGGACTGCTCCCCGGCCTGGGAATCAACGGCCAGGACGTGAACGACTAGTGCTGTGACCGCAATCCTCAGCCGCCGGACGGGCACTCAAAGCCCG
>NZ_JBEOVN010000105.1:0-25093 GCF_040295565.1 Streptomyces sp. NPDC002785
CCCGTACTCCCGCTGCCGGGAGTACGGGGGCTTCGCCGTCCCCGCGCACGGTCAGGACTCCGGCGACCCCGGGCGCTGCGCGCCATGTCCGTGCACATCCGTAGACTGGCCCCGTGAGTGAGCCCCGCCCTTCCGACCGGCACGACGCCTCCGATCCCGACGAGACCTTCGCGGAGATCGTCGACGAAGCGACCCAGCGCGACCCCGACCTGGCGGTGATCGAGGCCGGGAGCCGTACGCTGCGCACCCGCTCGGGACCGCCGCAGGGCCAGGACGTCCCCGCCCGCCCCGCCGACCCCGAGGTGGACAAGGCGCTGCGCGCGGTGGAGCAGGAGCTCGCCGGGCGCTGGGGCGAGACCAAGCTGGAGCCTTCCGTCGCGCGCATCGCCGCGCTGATGGATGTGCTCGGCGAGCCGCAGCGCGCGTACCCCTCGATCCACATCACCGGGACCAACGGCAAGACGAGCACGGCCCGCATGATCGAGGCGCTGCTCGGCGCCTTCGACCTGCGCACCGGCCGCTACACCTCGCCGCACGTCCAGTCGATCACCGAGCGGATCAGCCTGGACGGCGCCCCGATGGACCCCGAGCGGTTCATCGAGGCGTACCAGGACATCAAGCCGTACGTGGAGATGGTCGACGCCCAGCAGCCGTACCGGCTCTCCTTCTTCGAGGTGCTGACGGGCATGGCGTACGCGGCCTTCGCCGACGCGCCGGTCGATGTCGCCGTCGTGGAGGTCGGCATGGGCGGCAGCTGGGACGCGACGAACGTCATCGACTCCTCGGTCGCCGTCGTCACCCCCATCTCGCTGGACCACACCGACCGGCTCGGTGCCACGCCCGCTGAGATCGCCGGTGAGAAGGCCGGGATCATCAAGCAGGGTGCAACGGTCATCCTGGCGCAGCAGCCCGTCGACGCCGCGCAGGTCATGCTGAAGAAGGCCGTCGAGGTCGATGCCACGGTCGCCCGCGAGGGCATGGAGTTCGGTGTCGTCTCCCGCGAGATCGCCGTCGGCGGCCAGTTGCTGACGCTGCGCGGCCTCGGTGGCGAGTACACAGAGGTCTTCCTCCCGCTGTACGGCGCCCACCAGGCGCACAACGCGGTGGTGGCTCTCTGCGCCGTGGAGGCGTTCTTCGGGATCGGCGCCGAGCGGCCGGGCGCGCTCGACATCGACACGGTCCGCCAGGCCTTCGCCTCGGTGGTCTCGCCGGGCCGTCTCGAGGTGGTCCGCAGCAGTCCGACCGTCGTCCTGGACGCGGCCCACAACCCGGCGGGCGCCCGCGCCACCGCCGACGGGCTCTCCGAGGCGTTCGGCTTCTCCCGGCTGATCGGTGTGGTCGGCGCCAGCGACGACAAGGACGTCAAGGGGCTCCTCGAAGCCTTCGAGCCGATCTTCGCCGAGGTTGTCATCACCCAGAACTCCAGCGGCCGCGCGATGGACGCCGACGCACTGGCCGCCGTCGCGGTCGAGGTGTTCGGCCACGATCGCGTCCAGGTCGAACCGCGCCTCGACGACGCGCTGGAGGCGGCGATCACCCTTGCCGAGGAGGAGGACGAGTATGCGGGCGCCGGCGTCCTGGTGACCGGTTCCGTGATCACGGTCGGCGAGGCCCGGCTGCTTCTGGGAAGGCACTGACCCTGTGCGTACTCTCTGTGCATCGACACTGATCGGCGAGTTCTTCGTGATCGGCTTCGCCGGACTCGTCGCGATGAAGTCCGACGACCTGACGAACACCACGGTCTGGACGGTCTGCGGCATCGGCATGCTGCTGGCCGTGCTGCTCTGCGGGATGATCACCCGCCCCGGCGGGATACAGCTCGGCTGGGCGCTGCAGATCGCCCTGGTGCTGAGCGGCTTCGTCGTCCCGATGATGTTCATCCTCGGCCTGGTCTTCGGCGCCCTGTGGTGGGCCTCGGTGCACTACGGCCGCAAGATCGACGAGGTGAAGGCCCGCTGGGCGGCGGCGCAGGAGACGTCCGAGGCCCCGGCCGGTGGCTGATCCGGCACTCCGTGGACAAACCCGGCCGCAGGCCCGTCCCCGTACCCCTGTAGCCTCGCCTCACCGCACCCGCATGCCTGCAAGGAGCCGCACACCATGACCCAGCGCACCCTCGTTCTCCTCAAGCCCGACGCCGTCCGGCGCGGACTCGTCGGCGAGATCGTCGGGCGGATCGAGCGCAAGGCCGACTGGCGGATCACCGCGCTGGAGCTGCGTACCCTCGACCGCGCCACGCTGGAGCAGCACTACGCCGAGCACGTCGGCCGCCCGTTCTACGAGCCGCTCGTCGAGTTCATGCAGTCCGGTCCGATCGTGGCGCTGGTCGCCGAGGGCGAGCGGGTCATCGAGGGCATCCGTACGCTGGCCGGCCCCACCGACCCGATCGCCGCCGCGCCCGGCTCCATCCGCGGTGACTTCGGCACGGTCACCCGGGAAAACCTCATCCACGCCTCGGACTCCGAGGAGTCCGCAGAGCGAGAGCTGAAGCTTTTCTTCCCGGGACTTTTCTGACCCCGGATCAGCCGAACAGCGCTCACGACCTGGGGCGACCGAATTAATTCGGTCGCCCTTCGGCATAGGGTTACGGATCGCGGGAACGCATCACTCCGACGTAACGTCACCATGAGTGGAACGGCCACCCGTTCCGCCCACAATGGCGAAGGACCCTCGCGCGGTGTTCGTGCATACGGCACTACGATGGAATCTTCCACGCCCGCAGCGCTCATCTCGCCGACCAGAACAAGCCATCATCGCTTTCTTGGAAGGCCCGACGCATCCTCATGGGGAACAAGGGGAACTCAATGTCGTTCATCGGCCGTGACATGGCTATCGACCTCGGGACTGCCAACACGCTGGTGTACGTCAGGGGGCGCGGCATCGTTCTGAACGAGCCGTCCGTCGTGGCCATCAACACCAACACCGGCGGCATCCTGGCGGTCGGCTCCGAGGCCAAGAAGATGATCGGGCGTACACCGGGCAACATCGTTGCCGTACGGCCCCTGAAGGACGGCGTGATCGCCGACTTCGAGATCACCGAGCGGATGCTCCGCTACTTCATCCTGAAGATCCACAAGCGCCGCTACCTGGCCCGCCCGCGGGTCGTCGTCTGCGTGCCCTCCGGCATCACCGGAGTCGAGCGACGCGCCGTCATCGAGGCATCGACGCAGGCCGGCGCGCGCCAGGTGCACATCATCGAGGAGCCCATGGCGGCGGCCATCGGCTCAGGGCTGCCGGTCCACGAGGCCACCGGCAACATGGTGGTCGACATCGGCGGCGGCACCACCGAGGTCGCGGTCATCTCGCTCGGCGGAATCGTCACTGCTCAGTCGATCCGGACTGCCGGCGACGAGTTGGACAACGCGATCATCCAGCACATCAAGAAGGAGTACTCGCTCCTCCTCGGTGAGCGGTCCGCCGAGCAGATCAAGATCACGATCGGTTCGGCGTACGACATGGACAAGGACGAGCACACCGAGATCCGTGGCCGCGACCTGGTCTCCGGGCTGCCCAAGACCGTGGTCGTCTCGGCCGCCGAGGTCCGCAAGGCCATCGAGGAGCCGGTCAACGCGATCGTCGACGCGGTGAAGACCACGCTCGACAAGTGCCCGCCGGAGCTCTCCGGCGACGTCATGGACCGCGGCATCGTCCTCACCGGCGGCGGCGCGCTGCTGCGCGGACTGGACGAGCGGCTGCGCCGCGAGACCGGCATGCCGATCCACATCGCCGAGGACCCGCTGGACTCGGTGGCGCTCGGGTCCGGCAAGTGCGTCGAGGAGTTCGAGGCGCTCCAGCAGGTGCTGGACGCCCAGCCCCGCAGGTAGACGGCACTGCCCGGCCCGCAGATGAACAACACATCAGTCTGCTGTGCGGACCACTGCCGTTCCGTACGGCCGATCGTTGATATACAGGCACGAACATTCCGACGAGGAAGGCACGGCCGCCGCACGTGAGGGACACACGAGAGAGCCGGCTGCTCCTGGTGCTGCTGATCGCCATCGCATTCGCATTGATCACGGTGGACATCCGCGGCGGCGAGGAGTCACCGGTGGACGGCGCCCGGCGGGCCGCCGCCACGGCCTTCGGGCCGGTTGAGAACGGCGTCGCGGCAGCTGTCGACCCGGTGGGCAACGCCATAGGGGCAGTACGCGACTCCGGCACACGGCACAACCGGATCGCCGAGCTGGAGCGGCAGAACGCCGCGCTCAAGACGAAGCTCGGCAGCGACGACCAGAACCGCAACCGGGTCCGTGAGCTGGACCGGATGCTGAAGAAGTCGGCCGCCGGACAGTACGGCATCAAGGCCGCCGAGGTCATCGCCATAGGAGCGGCCCAGGGCTTCTCCTGGACGGTCACGATCGACGCGGGCTCCAACGACGGCATCAAGCGCGACATGACCGTCATCAACGGCGACGGTCTCGTCGGCCGGGTCACCACCGTCGGCCCGGACACCGCCACGGTGCTCCTGGCCAACGACCCCGACTTCACCGTCGGTACCCGTATGGAGAAGACCGACGAACTGGGCTTCGCCACCGGCCAGGGCTCCCAGCCGCTGTCCGTCCAGTTCCTCAACGGCAAGGCCAGGGTCAAGAAGGGCGACCGCCTTGTCACCTTCGGCTCCAGCAAGAACAAGCCGTTCGTGCCCGGCGTCCCGGTCGGCGAGGTCGTTCGTGTCGACCCGTCCGGCGGCGGCCTGACCCGTACCGTCTATGTCCGCCCATACGTCGGGTTCACCAAGCTCGACATCGTCGGCATCGTCGTCCAGGCCCCGCGCGAGGACCCCCGCGACATGGTCCTGCCGAAGGCGCCCGCCAAGCCCGCCAAGCCCAAGCCCACCCCGACCGTCACCGTCACGATCTCGCCCAACGGCGACATCGTCGACACCGACGGCAACGTCGTCGGGAACATCCACGAGAGCCCGGACCCCAGCGGAAGCCCGAACCCGAGCGGCAGTCCGGGCGCCACACCGAGCGCCGGCAACGCGGTAGACGAGCAGAGGTAGAGCTGATTCCCATGCGTTTGAACCGGACTCTGCTCTCCATCGTCCTGGTCGTGGTCGCGCTCGTCGTCCAGGTCTCTGTGCTCGCCCGCCTTCAGCTTCCCGGCGCCGTGCCGGACCTGCTGCTCCTCGTCGTACTCGGACTCGCCTTCGTGTACGGGCATGTCAGCGGCGCCCTCATCGGCTTCGGCGCGGGACTCCTCGCAGACCTGGCGCCGCCCGCCGACCACGCCGCCGGACGCTACGCACTGGTCCTCTGTGTCATCGGCTACTGCGCCGGACTGGTCAAGCCGGAGAACGGGCAGCTCAAGTCGGCCTTCGTCCCGATGGCCGCGGTTGTCGCCGCGGCGATCGGCTCGACGCTGCTGTACGCGCTCGTCGGCGCGCTCGTCGGGGACACGGCGGCCCGTCATGTGGGCCTCGGCAGCCTGCTGTTCACCGCCGCCGTCTACGACCTGCTCCTCGCGCCGTTCGTCGTGCCCCTGATCATGGCGATCGCCAGACGTACGGTGAACGATCCGGTCGCCGATTCCTCCGGCGGCGACGTCGCCGCGGGCTGGCTGGCATCCGGCACCGGACTGCGGATCGGCAGCCAGCGCGGCGGACTGCGCGTCAGGGCCGCCCGCAACCGAGCGGGACGCGCCGGACGGATCAAGGGAGTCAAGCGACTGTGAGGCCGCACCACAGCGGGGACACCCCCCGTACCTCCGGCCCGACCACCACCAGGGGCGCCCCGTGAGCAATATCCCCGAGACCGGCCGGACCCAACGGGTCCAGATCCGTCTCGTCGTCATCCAGGTCCTCGTCTTCTCCCTGCTGTTCACCCTGGGCGGGCGCCTCTGGTACCTCCAGATCCGCAACGGCCAGGAGTACAGCGACGAGGCGAGGAACAACCACGTCCAGCAGGTCGTCCAGCCCGCGGTCCGTGGCTCCATCCTCGACGCGCGCGGCGTGCCTCTCGCCGACAACGAGACCCGCCTGGTCGTCTCCGTCAGCCGCACCGAGCTGATGAAGATAAAGGACGACGGCAAGGGCGTCCTGACCCGGCTCGCCGATGTCCTCGGCATGAAGCCCAAGGAGGTCCTCGACAAGGTCCGGCTCTGCGACGCGAAGACCCCGCAGCCCTGCTGGAACGGTTCGCCGTACCAGCCGATCCCGGTCACCGACGAGGCCACCACCCAGCAGGCCCTTCAGATCCGCGAACGCACCGAGGACTTCCCCGGCGTCACCGCCGAGCCGACCGCCGTACGCCGTTACCCCGCGCCCGGCAAGGCCAACACCGCCCAGGTCCTCGGCTATCTCTCGCCCGTCACCGACGAAGAGATCACCAAGGCACAGGACACCGACTCGCCGTACCTGCGCTCCGACCAGGTCGGCCGCTCCGGCCTGGAGCGCACGTACGACAAGGAACTGCGCGGCAAGGCCGGTGTCACCCGCTACGAGGTCGACAACCTCGGCCGGGTCATCGGCGAGGCGAAGAACGACGAGGCGGAGGCCGGGGCCAGTGTCGTCACGTCCATGGACGCCCGGGTCCAGGCCGTCGCCGAGTACGAGCTCAACGGGGCCATGAAGACGGCCCGTCAGTCGTTCGACAGGAACACCGGCGAGAACTACAAGGCCGACTCCGGTGCCGTCGTCGTCATGGAGGCCAAGACCGGCCGGGTCGTTGCGATGGCCTCCCTGCCGAACTACGACCCCAACGCCTGGGTCGGCGGCATCTCCGCCAAGGACTACGCCAAGCTCACCGGCAAGAAGTCCAACTTCCCGCTGCTGAACCGGGCCATCCAGGGCCAGGCCGCCCCCGGCTCGATCTTCAAGGTCATCTCCTCGACCGCCGCGGTCAACGCCGGCTATCCCTTCAACGGCAACTACCCGTGCCCCAGCTCGTACAGCGTCGGCGGGCAGACCTTCAAGAACTTCGAGTCCCAGAGCTACGGCTCCATCAGCATCGGCCGGGCCCTCGAAGTCTCCTGCGACACCGTCTACTACGGCATCGCGCACAAGGAGTGGCTGAAGGACGGCGGCATCAACCCGAAGAAGCAGCCCAAGGACTGGTTCTACAAGACCGCCCACCAGTTCGGCCTCGGCAAGGAGACCGGCATCGACCTCCCCAACGAGGTCACCGGCCGCGTCCCCGACCGCCAGTGGAAGCAGGACTTCTACAAGGCGAACAAGGATGCGTGGTGCAAGCAGGGCAAGAAGGACGGCACGTACGTCGAGAAGATCGCGTACGAGAACTGCCTCGAAGGCAACAAGATGCGCGCCGGTGACTCCGTCAACTACTCGATCGGCCAGGGCGACACCCTCGTCACCCCGATCCAGATGGCGACCATCTACGCCGCGATCTCCAACGGCGGCACGCTCTACAACCCCACTGTCGGCAAGGCGATCGTCAGCGGCGACGGCAAGAGCGTCGAGGAGATCAAGCCCGAGTCGCACGGCAAGCTGCCCTTCACACGTAAGACCCGCAACGAGATAGACGAGGCCCTCGCGGGAGTCGCGACCCGCGGTTCGGCCGCCTGGCGGTTCGGCGGCTGGCCGCAGGACAAGATCCCGATGCACGCCAAGACGGGTACGGCCGAGGTCTACGGCAAGCAGACGACCTCGTGGTTCGCCACGTACACCAAGGACTACTCGATCGTCATGACGATCTCTCAGGGTGGTACGGGCTCCGGTGCCTCCGGGCCCGCCGTGCGCAGGATCTACAACGCGCTCTACGGACTCGACGACTCCGGTAAGCAGGACCTCAAGAAGGCGCTGCTGCCCACCCCGCAGAAGTCCCTGCCGAAGATCCAGCACGATGGCTCGATCGACGCCCCGCAGATCAAGCCGTACGACCCGAACTCGCAGAAGGCCCCGCAGGAGCAGACCCTCGCGGCAGTGCTCGGGAGGCGTGACTGATGGCCGGCTTCTCCGTCTCGCGGTACGCCCCCGAGCGCTCCGCCTGGGGCAAACTCATCGCCCGCGACTCCCTCGTACGCAAACTCGACTGGCCGCTGCTCGGGTCCGCGATCGCGCTCTCCTTCATCGGCTCGCTGCTGGTCTACTCGGCGACCCGGGGCCGTGACGCGCTCACGCACGGCGACCCGTACTACTTCCTTCTCCGGCACGCCCTCAACACCGGCATCGGCTTCGCCCTGATGGTCGGCACGATCTGGCTCGGCCACCGCACCCTGCGCGGCGCCGTCCCGATCCTCTACGGCCTCTCGGTGATCCTCGTGCTGGCGGTCCTCACCCCGCTCGGCGCCACCGTCAACGGCGCGCACGCCTGGATCATCATCGGCGGCGGCTTCTCCCTCCAGCCGTCCGAGTTCACCAAGATCACCATCATCCTGATCATGGCGATGCTGCTCGCCGAGCGCGTCGATGCGGGTGACCAGCTCCACCCCGACCACCGGACCGTCGCCAAGGCACTCGGCCTCGCGGCCATTCCGATGGCCATCGTCATGGGGATGCCGGACCTCGGCTCCGTGATGGTCATGGCCGTCATCGTGCTCGGTGTGCTCCTCGCCTCCGGCGCTTCGAACCGCTGGGTCTTCGGCCTCCTCGGCGCGGGCACGGCCGGCGCCGTCGCCATCTGGCAGCTCGGCCTGCTCGACGACTACCAGATCGCCCGCTTCGCCGCCTTCGCCAACCCCGCGCTCGACCCGGCGGGTGTCGGTTACAACACCAACCAGGCACGCATCGCGATCGGTTCCGGCGGCCTCACCGGAACCGGCCTCTTCCAGGGCACCCAGACCACCGGCCAGTTCGTCCCCGAGCAGCAGACCGACTTCGTCTTCACCGTCGCGGGCGAGGAGCTCGGCTTCCTGGGGGCCGGGCTGATCCTCGTCCTGCTCGGCGTCGTCCTGTGGCGCGCCTGCCGGATCGCCCGCGAGACGACCGAGCTGTACGGCACGATCGTCGCCGCCGGAATCATCGCCTGGTTCGCCTTCCAGGCGTTCGAGAACATCGGGATGACGCTCGGCATCATGCCGGTCGCAGGGCTTCCGCTGCCGTTCGTCTCGTACGGAGGGTCCTCGATGTTCGCCGTCTGGGTGGCCGTCGGACTGCTCCAGTCGATCAGGGTGCAGCGGCCGATAAGCGCCTGAGCCGGGACGGGAGCACTGTCCATCCCGCGCGCAACACGTCTAGATTCGGGTCATGGCGGACTCGAAGCGTGAGATCGAGCGGAAGTACGAAGCCACCGCGGAAACCCGGCTCCCCGACCTGAGCCGGGTGGCCGGGGTCTCGGCCGTCGCTCACCAGGGCGTCAGTGAACTGGACGCGGTCTACTATGACACCGAGGACCTCCGGCTCGCGGCCGGCTCTCTCACCCTGCGCCGCCGCACCGGCGGGAGCGATGCCGGCTGGCACCTCAAATTCCCGGTCGCATCCGGTATCCGGGACGAGTTCCAGGAACCGCTCTCCGACACCCTGCCGAGCTCCCTCGCCGGTCTGCTCCGCTCCCGGGTCCGCAGGAGCGAACTGGTCCCCGTCGTACGGCTGCGCACCGCCCGTGACGTGCACCACCTGCTCGCTGCCGAGGGCGCGCTGCTCGCCGAGGTCAGCATCGACACCGTGCGGGCCGAACGGCTGACGGGCGGCAGCGCCACGGCCGCCTGGACCGAGATCGAGGTCGAACTCGCCGACGACGGCGACCCCGCCTTCCTCGACGCCGTCGAACGCCGGCTGCGCAAGGCCGGTGTCCGCCCGTCCGCATCGCCGTCCAAGCTGGCCAGGGCGCTCGCCGAGACCGCGCCGGAGCGGAAGCGGAAGCGGGACAAGGGGGCGCGCGGAAAGGCCGGGCAGCTCACCGCGGGCGACCACGTCCTCGCATACATCCGCCACCAGGGCGAGGCGATCGTCGCCCTCGACCCCGCCGTACGCCGCGACCTTCCCGACGCCGTGCACCAGATGCGGGTCGCCACCCGCAGACTGCGCAGCGCGCTGCGGACGTACCGGAATATCCTCGACCGGAGCGTCACCGACCCGGTCGGCGACGAGTTGAAGTGGCTGGCCGCCGAGCTCGGTATCGACCGTGACCGGGAGGTTCTCGACGCCCGTCTGTGCTCCGGCCTCGCCGACCTGCCCCGCACCCTGGTCCTCGGCCCCGTGCGCAGCCGGCTGCGGATCTGGGCGGCGGCCCGCCGGGGCGACTCCCGGCGCCGGACCGTCGCCGTGCTCGACGGGAAGCGGTACCTGGCACTCCTGGAGAGCCTCGACGCACTGCTCGCCGCCCCTCCGCTGCTGCCCGCCGCGTCCCGCGCCCCCGGGCAGGAGCTGCCCCGTGCCGTGCTGAAGGAGTACGAGCGCCTCGCGACCCGTGTCGGCCACGCCCTGGAGCTGCAGCCCGGCCACGACCGGGACCTCGCGCTGCACGACGCCCGCAAGGCCGCCAAGCGTGCCCGTTACGCGGCGGAGGCGGCCCGGCCCGCGCTGGGGAAGCCGGCCAAGCGGTTCGCCAAACGGATGAAGGCCCTCCAGACCCTCCTCGGCGACCACCAGGACAGCGTGGTGGCCCGCGACGCCCTGCGCACCCTGGCCGTCCAGGCACACGCGGCGGGGGAGTCGGCGTTCACCTGGGGGCTGCTGTACGGGCGGGAGGAGGCGACCGCCGCCGCCGGGGAACGGGAGCTGCCGGAGGTGTGGAAGCGGGCGTCGCGGCCGCGGTTGCGGGCGGCGCTGGAAAGCTGAGCACCGGGGTACGCTTGATGGTCACCCTTGCCGGCTCTCGAAAGTTCGCGATGTCTGTCGATTCGGTCTTCCCACAGCTCGAAGCTCTGCTCCCGCATGTGCAGAAGCCCATCCAGTACGTCGGCGGTGAGCTGAACTCCACCGTCAAGCCGTGGGACGAATGCGACGTCCGCTGGGCGCTGATGTACCCGGACGCGTACGAGGTCGGACTCCCCAACCAGGGCGTCATGATCCTGTACGAGGTGCTCAACGAGCGTCAGGGCGTCCTCGCCGAGCGCACCTACAGCGTGTGGCCGGACCTCGAAGAGCTGATGCGCGAGCACAAGGTCCCGCAGTTCACCGTGGACAGCCACCGCCCGGTCAAGGCGTTCGACGTCTTCGGGCTGAGCTTCTCCACCGAGCTCGGCTACACCAACATGCTCACTGCCCTGGACCTCGCGGGCATCCCGCTGGACGCCAAGGACCGCACCGTCGACGACCCGATCGTGCTGGCCGGCGGTCATGCCGCGTTCAACCCCGAGCCGATCGCGGAGTTCATCGACTGCGCGGTCATCGGCGACGGCGAGCAGGCCGTCCTGGAGATCACCGAGATCGTCCGTGCCTGGAAGGCCGAGGGCCGCCCCGGTGGCCGCGAAGAGGTGCTGTTCCGCCTCGCGAAGACCGGTGGCGTCTACGTCCCGGGCTTCTACGACGTCGAGTACCTCCCGGACGGGCGCATCGGCCGTGTCGTACCCAACAAGTCGGGGGTGCCGTGGCGGGTGTCCAAGCACACCGTGATGGACCTCGATGAGTGGCCGTACCCGAAGCAGCCCCTCGTGCCCCTCGCCGAGACCGTTCACGAGCGGATGTCCGTCGAGATCTTCCGCGGCTGCACCCGCGGCTGCCGTTTCTGCCAGGCCGGCATGATCACGCGCCCCGTGCGGGAGCGAAGCATCACCGGCATCGGCGAGATGGTCGAGAAGGGTCTCAAGGCGACCGGCTTCGAAGAGGTCGGCCTGCTCTCGCTCTCCTCCGCGGACCACACCGAGATCGGTGAGATCGCCAAGGGCCTCGCCGACCGGTACACCGAGGACAAGATCGGCCTCTCGCTGCCCTCCACCCGCGTCGACGCGTTCAACGTGGACCTGGCCAACGAGCTGACCCGCAACGGCCGTCGCTCCGGACTCACCTTCGCCCCCGAGGGCGGCTCCGAGCGCATGCGCAAGGTCATCAACAAGATGGTCTCGGAAGAGGACCTCATCCGTACCGTCGCCACCGCATACGGCAACGGCTGGCGTCAGGTGAAGCTGTACTTCATGTGCGGCCTGCCCACCGAGACCGACGAGGACGTTCTCCAGATCGGCGACATGGCGGTCAATGTGATCGCCAAGGGCCGCGAGGTCTCCGGCCAGAACGACATCCGCTGCACCGTCTCCATCGGCGGCTTCGTGCCCAAGCCGCACACGCCGTTCCAGTGGGCCCCGCAGCTCGGCGCCGAGGAGACCGACGCCCGGCTGGCCAAGCTCCGCGACAAGATCCGCGGCGACAAGAAGTACGGCCGCTCCATCGGCTTCCGCTACCACGACGGCAAGCCCGGCATCGTCGAGGGCCTGCTCTCGCGCGGAGACCGCCGCATCGGCTCCGTCATCCGCGCGGTCTACGAGTCCGGCGGCCGCTTCGACGGCTGGCGCGAGCACTTCAGCTACGACCGCTGGATGACCGCCGCCGAGAAGACGCTGCCCGAGTACGGCGTGGACGTCGACTGGTACACCACCCGTGAGCGGACCTACGAGGAGGTCCTGCCCTGGGACCACTTGGACTCCGGTCTCGACAAGGAGTGGCTCTGGGAGGACTGGCAGGACTCGCTCGACGAGACCGAGGTCGAGGACTGCCGCTGGACCCCGTGCTTCGACTGCGGCGTCTGCCCGCAGTTCGACACATGGCCACAAGTAGGACCGACGGGCAAGAAGCTGCTCCCGCTTGAGGTCAAGAAGTAGCCGTGACCAGCGGCGATGCCGTCCAGAGGATGGCTGAGACGCTCGCTGGCATGAGCGAAGCGGAGCGTACCGAGATCCTTCGAGGGCTCGGGACGAAGGAGCGCGAGCAGGCTCCCCGCCCTGTGCGGCGCACGCCGCTCCCTGCTCCTCGGCACGATCCGGGCATCGTCTCGGCGGTCGAGTGGGTGTAGCTGAAGAGAGGCGTCCGGGCAGTCACAGCCGGGCGCCTCTCGCGTGTCCTGGGTAGATCGGGGCTCAGCGGCTGCGTGAGGGACTGCACGGCCCACCGTGCCCAGATCCACCCTTGGGTGCCCGGTCGTCGTCCGGCAGGCGCCCGCGTGGGACTCCTGGGCATGGCTCAGCCCCCGGTTCGGTGGGTGTGAACCGGGGGCGCTCTCATGCTGGGGTGGGGTCAGGAGGCCGCGTGCTCGATGGCTTCGAAGATGTCGGCGTCGGTCTCCTGCTGCCACTTCGGGAGGTCTGGCCAGTCGGCCACGTAGCCGGGCTTCGGGTCCTCGAAGTGCTTGAACATCTGAGCGGTCCAGCAGGTCGCGACGAACCGGCCCTTCTGCTCCCGGGACAACCTGGAAGCGTGGCCACTGCTGATCTCGATGAACTGGCGGACCTGCTCGTAGACAGAGCCTGCGGCCTCACGCTCCCACTGCGGGGTGTCATCCCACGGGGTCACGTAGCCGGGCTTCGGCTCGCCTGGGAAGTGCTGGTGGACGCCTGCGATCCACGCTTCCCGGAACAGTCGAGCACCTTCGATCTGCGACATGCCATCCCCTCTCGTCACTGCGTGCTCAGCGTGGCGATCTCGGCCCCCAGCTCCGCTACGCGGTGGTCCCCGGCCAGGGGGCCGAACTCGCTGCACAGGGCTTGGAGTCTACGGGCGACGTAGCCCGAGGCTGAGGCTTGCGCCAACTGGATGGCTTCCCGCCCGTACAGGACGACTTGCTCGGGGTCACGTCGCTTGGCACCGATGGCGGCGAGATCAGCCAGCACGGCACCCCTGCGCCGGTAGGACTGCCCAGACGCAAGCGCGGTCTGTCGCAGCGCTTCGGTCAAGGTCTCCTCCGCCAGGTCAAGACGACCGAGCTGCACGTAGCGCGCGCCCCGTTCCTCCGCCAACCGGGTGCCATCGAAGCGCAGCCATCCACCGTTGGTGCTGTCCGTGGTCAGGTCCCTGACCCTCTCTGCCTGGTCGAGCGCCTGCTCACACCTGGCAAGGTCTCCGAGGCCGGCGTACGCCTCGGCCTGGACTGAGGCGACCCAGTGCCGCGTGGCGAGGGTGCTGTCTCCCTTCCCTGCCAGCCTCTCGGCCAGTGCCAGGAGCTGCGCAGCCTGGCGGTATCGCTGCTCCGACATGTCCACGTAGGCGTGTCGTACGAGGGCGCACGCCCACAGGTCGAAGGCTCCGGCGTCCTTGCTGACGGAAGCTGCCAGGGCGTAGGACGCTGCCGCGTCGGTGTATCGGTTGGCGTCGAAGGCGACTTCTCCGGCGAGTTGGAAGAGGTCGGCTGCCGCGTTCAGGAGTGGCCGGGAGTTGCCTCGGATGTCCGCTGCCAGGGCTTCGTTCAGCGTGGCGAGCTGGTCGCGGACGATGGGGTAGACAGAGCCCTTGGAGCGGGCCAGTTGGTAGACCTGCCACAGGTGGCTGTTCATCCGCGCGAAGTCGGATGGTGCGCCCCTACGCACCCCGTCCGTGAGGGCTGCGGCCTCATCCAGAGGCAGGGCGGTGAGTGCTCCGCTGACTGTGAGGATGCGGAGGAATTCGCGGCGGATCATTTCGTCGGGGTCTCCCGCGCCTGGATGGTCACTGGACTGCTGCCCTGTGGCCTCCTGGCTGGCGGCTCGTGGCTGCGGCAGGAGGGCGTCAAGCTCGATGAGAGTGACTTCGAGGGCACTGGCCAAGCCCCGTCGCTGGGGTGGCTGGGGTTCGATCCTGCCGCTCTCCCAGCGTCCGACCGTTGTTCGGTCTACCCCGAGTAACTGAGCCAATTTCTCCTGACTGTAGCCCAGGGTCTTGCGCCGTTCCGCCAGTCCCATGACGGCCCCTTCCCATGACCTGAACCTACGTCGCTGCCGTGCACGGATCTGCGTCAAGACTGCCGCATTGATGCCGTGGAGGGTCCGGACTCCCGGCGGTTTCCTTGGGGTTGTCGCAAACGGCACGGGCGAGAACCTGCGGAAGGGTGCGGAAATGGGAACGCAGAACGGCATGGCGAACGATGGCTTCGGCTCCACTCGGGCCGTGGACCTCGGCACTGATCGCCGCGTTCTCATGAGCCTTCGGGTATCCCGTGACTCGGGTCGCACCTGGCAGCAGAGCACCACCAGGGTTCGGGAGGGTGACCCGTTCGTCATCCTGTCCGACCCGGGCCGATACCCGCCCTGCGGGTGTGCCCGCTGCACGGGGCACGACTCGCTGTCCGCCACGTCGCTCCGCCCGGCTGACATCGAGCCGAGGACGGCGTGAGGTCTGGCTTACGGAACTGGGTGCTGCGCCGCTTCGGCCGGTACGCAGGTCCGCTCTACCTGGCCATGATCCTCGGCGGCTCGGCCGTGTTCCTCGCCGGAGCCCTTGCGACGCGGTAGCTGCCTCGAAGGCTGCTGCCCTCCCTTTCCTCCCGCCGGATTCCCGGCGGGTGTTTCCGAGTAGAGAGGTAAGTCCGATGGTGGAAGAGAACACCGGTTCGGTGGCCCCCGAGGGGGGTGGCCTGCTCGTCGCGAAGCGCAAGATCGTGGCCGCGCGGACGCGTGCCGAGCAGGAGTCGGACGTCAGTAGCGGGCGTTCTGACGGCAACGACTGACGGGGCTGCCCACGATGCTTGATGCCGCCTCGTGGGCGGGGCGTCTGGGCGGGGACACGTTCCTCGCCCAGACGTACCACCGCTCCTACGCGCACTTCCCCAGCACCGCCGACACGGCGGGCCTGTTCTCCTGGGACGACCTGAACCGGATCATCGCCACGCAACGACTGGAGCCGCCTCGGCTGCGCCTGTCGGTGGACGGCGAGATGGTCCCCCTTCACCGCTACGCGATCCCGACCACGAACCGCCGCGCGGTCACCTGGTCGCGCATCCAGCCGGCCGACTTCCACGCCCAGCTCAAGGACGGGGCGTCGCTGGTCCTCGATGCGGTCGAGAAGATCCACCCGGTGGTGGGTGCGGCTGCCGAAGGCCTTGAACGGTTCCTCGGCACGTCCGTGCAGGCCAACGCGTACGCCTCCTGGACGGATCGCGAAGGCTTCGGCCTGCACTGGGACGACCACGATGTCGTGGTGGTGCAGGTTCACGGCTCAAAGCGGTGGCGCTTGTACGGCTCCACACGCGAGGCTCCGACCTTCCGGGACGTGGAGTCGCCAGAGAGGCCCGAGGGCGACCCCGTGGCGGACATCGTTCTCGCCCCCGGTGACGTGCTCTACCTGCCACGCGGTTGGTGGCACGCGGTCACGGCTGACCAGGGGACGGAGTCGCTGCACCTGACGTTCGGCATGGTCCCGCACACGGGCGCTGACCTCATGCTCTGGGTCGTGGATCAGCTCCGGTCGTCCCCCGCACTGCGCGGGGACATCCCACGGTTTGCCTCACTGAGCGAGCACTCCGACTTCATCGCCTCGCTACGCGGTGAGGTGCTGAACGAATTGGCCGATCCCCGGTTGGTGGAGCGGTGGGCGGAATCCATCGACACGACCGACCTGGGGCATGCGATTCCCTCTCTGCCCTACGTGGACGGGCTGCCCGCACGTCCGGAGATCACGGTCAAGCTGACGGCCCCTCGGGGCCGCCTGACGGCGAACCCCGCCCACAGCACGGTCACGTTCTCGGCGGCCGGTACCGCCTGGGACTTCGCCGAGTCGGCCGCGCCCGTCCTCGGCACCCTGCTGACCGGTCAGCCGACCACGCTCGGCGAGATGGCCGACTCCGCCGGACTGGAGATCAAGGACGTGGCCGAGCTGGTCTCCGTCCTCATCGAGGGCCATGCCGTCGCGGTCGTGGGGACCGCGCTGTGACCGCCGCTCTCTCCCTGGGGACATACCGCGTGCGTGCCGTCAGTCAGGCGGCACGCACCGCCCTGGCTGCCGGTAGCCCCTGGTTGGACACGGCACCCAACTACGCCCACGGTGGAGCACACGAGGCGCTGCGCCCGGTTCTCGCGGAGTACACCACCGCTCGGGTGGCCACGAAGACAGGGTTCTTCACGGAGGAGCAAGGCCGCACCGCCCTGGCTGAAGGCGTGCTCACCCGGGAAGAGACGGCCAGTCGGCACAGCCTTGAACCGGGCTTCGTTCGCTGGCAGACGGAGCGGTCGTTGGCCACACTCGGCCGCGTGGACCTGGTGTTCGTGCACAACCCCGAGCACCACGGGCACGGCCTCGACCGTGCCGCTCTGCACTGGCGTGTGCGGGAAGCCTTCACGGCGCTGGAAGAGTTCGCCCATGCGGGCAGGATCGACGGGTACGGCGTCGCCACCTGGACGGGCCTGACCTCCGAAGCGTTCACGGTTCCCGAGTTGCTCGCGCTCGCCCGACAGGCGGCGGGTTCCGCCGAGCACCACTTCACGGGGTTGCAGATGCCCGTCAGTCTGATCATGGATGACCTGATCAGGCAGGCACTCGACGGCGGCGGACCGCTGGTGCAGGCGAAGGACGCGGGGCTGATCACGTTCGGCTCCGCCCCTCTGCACGGGGGCGAACTGCTGGGTGCCATGACACCCGAACTGGTGAACTTCATCCGTCCCGGCCTGTCGGCCGCAGCCGCTGCCCTGCTGGCTGCCGGATCGTGCCCCGGCCTCGATGTCGTCCTGACTTCCGCGAGCACCCGCGAGCACCCGCGAACACTGGGACGATGCGGCGAAGGCTCTGGCTGCGCCCCTGACGGCCGAGGAAGTGAGGAGGCTGACCGATGAACTCGCCGCCGAGTGAGGACGTACAGACCCTGATGGAGGCTGCCCACGACAGGGCGGCGAAGGCTCTGGGGCTCACGTGTACGGGTCCGCTGGCTTGGGGGTTCCAAGGTGTGACCCTCGGTCGGCAGGCGGGGGAGCGGTGGCTACGGGTAGGCCGGACGGCCAGGAGGAACGCGGGCAGGAAGCAGGGGGAGGGCATCGTGGGGGCTTCCCTGCTGGTGCCTGACGCGGTCCCGCGCCCCCGCTTGTACGAGGTGCACGACTGGACTGACGGCGAGTGGGCCTTCGAGGCCGAAGTCCTCGACTACGTGACGCACCCAGTCGTGTCGCCAGAGCGGGCCGACCTGGACCACGACCCCGGCTTGCCTGCCGGGTGGTGGGCCGACCTACGCCAAGCCCTGGCCCTGCTCGCTGGGGTGGAGGGAGTGAAGGTCACTGTGCGGGACGGGTGGATCGAACGCGCCTTCCCCCAGTTCCTCGGCATCCCGGCCCCTGCCAAGGTGGAGCGGGTGACCGGTCACGGTGACCTGCACTGGGGCAACCTCACGACCACGCCCTTGACCCTCCTGGACTGGGAGCGGTGGGGCCTGGTCCCCTACGGCTACGACGTGGGTCTTCTCCATGCCAACAGCCTGCTCGTTCCCGACGTGGCGGACCGCATCCGGCTGGAGTTCGCTTCGGTCCTGGACACCCCAGCCGGCCGAGTCGGCGAGCTCGCCGCACTGGCGGAGACGCTGCAAGCGGTAGCCCGTGGCTGGTACCCGGACCTGGCCCCGCGCCTACTCGCTCGGGCGGAGTCACTCACGGGCGTTCGGCCACCGGCCCCCCTTCACTCCGAGGTCAGCGGCTGACAGGCCCGTGCATGACGGCGGCCCCCGACGTGATGCCGGGGGCCTGCCTGTGTCCGTGTGCGCCTGTCTCAGGCGCTCTCTCCGAGGTGGCGGTACAACGTGGCACGGCCGATTCCCAGGGCCTTGGCGATGGCTGTGACGCTGTCTCCCTTGACGTGCCGGGCACGGGCTACGGCCAAGGTGTCATTGTCCACGACGGACGGACGCCCCCCGACGTTGCCCTTGCGGGCCGCAGCTTCCAGCCCTTCCAACGTCTTCTCCCGGATGCCTTCCCGCTCCACCTCTGCACTGACGGCGAGGACGGCGAACACGATGGCACCTGCCCCGTTCGGGTCGTACACACCCTGAAGGGGACCGGACAGGAGTTCCAGTTGGATGCCGTCCGCCTGAAGGGTGGAAGACAGAGTCATCAGCTCTGCCGCACTGCGGGCAAGCCGCTTCATCTCGACCACGGTCAGGATGACCGGCTGATTCGGTGCGGCTGCCTTGATCTCCCGTGCCAGGGTGAGCGCCTTCTCCAGTTCCGGCCGCTCCTTCACGCGGGTACTGATCTTCTCCGAGAACACACGGGTGCAGTCGGCACGGGCAAGCATGTCCAACTGCGACTGAAGTTCCTGTCCAACGGTTGAGCAACGGGCGTAGCCCAGCCGGATCGCTGCGCCCGGTATCGGGTCGGGTGCCTGTGTGACAGGAGCGCCCTGTGTCCACGCCTTGCCGGGGTTGCGGTCGGCCGGAGTCTTCACGGTCAGTTCCGCCTTGAGCGCGGGCACCAGGGCGAAGCGGCCCGTGTGGTAGTTCGCTGCCACCTTGCCCGTGGTCGTGCGGCATGGGCTACCGGCGGGGGCATCGCACTTCGGGCAGGCCTGACGTTCGACCTGTGCGGCCGGGGTGTTCGTGGTCATGATGAGACCGTCTCACAAACGTGTCCCGAAAGCCAATGATGAGGGCGATGTTTCGGGACGGGTTACGAGACATCTGAGCGTGGGCGAATCGGACATGCCCCGAGCGTGGTTCGGTCGTCCCGAAAACGAAACGAAGGTTTACGAGACGCTCTGGTCGCAGCCCCTGCCCGGTGGCTCCTGCTCCAGCTCCATGAGGCTGAGGATCTCCTCCACCTGCTCTTCGCTGAGCATGGGCGCTCGCGCCAGCCAGTACTCCAGCCACTCCTTCGCAGTCATGACAGGGACAACGCCGACCGCGCCGTGGTTGTCACGCCCGTGACCAACGGCGACGGCGAAGGGGTGGGGGTATGACCCCCCAAGGGGGCCTTGCCCGACCGCCATGTCTTGGCGGCTCAAATCCTGCCACGGTTTCAGACCCCGTCAGCGGCGGCGGAGCGAGTCAACGGCGGAAAGATGCAGGTAGGAGAGCTGCGCCCGGCGTGGCCGGCGCTCAGAGACTGCACAAGAGTGAGCCTCATCGAGGCTTGTCGTCTGTTGCTTCCCGTTGTGGCCGCGTAGCGGCCCCTTGCCCGAGCGCGTTGCCTTGAAGCCTTGGGGTAGTGGGGCGCGGTAGCGCCCCCACTTGGCCAGCTCTCTGGTCTTCCTGATGTCGGCCCCTTCGGGGCCGCCTACGTAAAGCCTGCTTGCGTCTGTGCGGCCGGAGGCCGCGTCTGCCCTTCCTCTTCGCCGATGCGCTTGCGGTTGGGGCGCTGCGCGCCGCTTCCCTTCGCCGCCGACATGTAAGTACGTACGTGCCTTCCTTCCTTCGGCCCCTTCGGGGCCGCACTGTGAGGCCAAAAAGAAAAGAGAGGGTGCGAACGTTTCCGCAGGTGAGATGCCGACTCGGTACATGCGAGGCGTGTGCTGGCTACACGTGAGCGATGTAGCTGTCACCGGTCAAGGTGAAGGCGGCACGGTACGGGTGCGCCCTTCCTCTTCTGGAACAGGTAATAGGGGAGGAGCAGACAAGCAGCCCCTGACCGGGGAGAGACGAGATCGAGTTGCTTGGCGCGGGCCAGAGCGTTGTTCGTGCTCTGATCGGACAGGGGCTTGCCCTCCTTGCCCAACAGTGCGGCGAGCTTGCCGGGACCGAAGCTGGCGTGCCCGTGGCGGTCGGCCCACCCGAGGGCCGCGAAGTGGATGCGGTAGGCAAGCGGGTGTCGGGGGTCTCGGGCCATCCGCTGGTACTCCTGCTGGGAGACACCGCCCCACGTGCGGCCCTGTCCGAAGTCGATGCTGCTCGAAGTCATCGGCCGGTCGCTTCGATGCCGGCGCAGTCGTCGTGGGCCTCTCCGTCCACGAGCGGTGATGCGCAGACCTCACAAGGTCCAGACGATCTCGATGGTGATGTTCAAGGGCGGCGACCTCCTGGCGGCGGCCAAGGCAGCGCGTAGCTGTACCTCGGCGGGTGAGTGGAAGTCGCGCAGTACCGTCCTGCGCTTCGGGGTGCCCTTGGCTTCCCCTGCCAGCCCCTTGGGATGGCGGCCCCTTCGCGGAGTGGCCAGCTCTACCGCCGTCACACGGCGGGAGCTACGGTGTCCGCTCCTCGAAGGAGCGGGAGGATCTTCTTACACGGCAGGTTGTTCGGCCGTCAACCTGATCGGAGGAGCCCCTGCCCTTCGCGCGGCGGGCGAGACAGGGCAGGGGCATGGGTCCGTCAGAGCTTGGCGGCGAACTCGTCGCTCTTGATGACGAGACGCTCGCGCACATCGCGAGGGATCTTCAGCCGCAGATGCACGGAGGGAGCGCGCACGCCCTTGACCTTGGTTCGAGTCACCTCGCAGGTGACGCCGACGCGGCGCAGATCCTCGGCCATGGCTTCCATGCCTCCCGACTCCCACACTTCGCGGAACGTCTTCCCGTTGTGGACGAGCGTCCAGCGGTCCTGCGTGGTCTCGGGGTCGATCGCGCTCAGCTCGTCGGTCAGCTTGTCGAGCGTCTTCTCCGCCTGCTCCTGAGTGAACCGCGTCTTCGTGTAGCGGCCTCCCGGCTCAAGGCCCGTCATGTAGTAGGCGATGGCCTCTTCGAGTCGCTTCACCTCGGCCCGAGCCTCCGCCCCCTGCGCGTACTCCCGAACCTGTACGGGGAAGTCGCCGAGGACTCTCAGTACGTCGTTCACGAGCACGTCGTACACACCCTGTGGATCGGGTGCGCCGAGCCCCCCGCTCTTGCACTTCTGGCACCGGAGGTACTGGTACTGGCCGAACTTGTTGGTCGTGACGTGCACGGTCATGTTCGACGTGCAGTCGACACAGGTGAGGACTCCCAGGAACTGCGTCGCGCCGTGCGTCTGGCGCTGGGGTTGGTTCTTGCCGCGCCGGTCGATGGCCTCCTGGAGTTCGTCGTACTCCTCCTTGGTGAAGATGGGATCGGCCACCCTGATCGGCTTGCCATCGTGTCCGAGTATCAGCTTCGAGCGGCGTACGCCGCCGTTCTTGTTCTCCTCCACCCGGTAGCCCATGAGCGCCGGGTTACGCAGGCGCCGGAGGAGAGTTGAGGTAGTGAGCCCTGGGGACATGAGCCCGGAGCGGACGAGGCACAGAGCCATGCGCCGGGCAGACACGCCGCGAAGGGCCATGCGGCGAGCCCAGTACAGCGCCTTGTATGCGTTTGGCTCGATGGCAAGGGACGGCTTGCCGTTCTTCTTCGTGGTGACGAAGCCGTACGCAGGCTTGCCGACGAACCACGCGTCCTGAGTCCGCGTGTAGTCCCACAGCGACGCGACCCGGGTCGATGTGTTCGCCGCCTCGATCTCGGCGATACCGCCGATGAGCGTGACCATCATCCGGCCGACAGTCGATTCGAGGTCGATGCTGTCGTTCTTCGACACGAGGTTCTTCCCGTACCGCTCGCACCACTCGATCATGGTCGAGAGATCCGACATGCGGCGGATGAACCTGTCGAGTTTCCAGAAGAGCAGGACATCGAACTCCGGGGCCCGGTTGTTGAGCCACTCGCCCAGCTCCTTCCGCTTCCACGGCGGAACCTTCGTTGCCGACACGTTGAGATCGGAGGCGATGCCGACGACGCGGCATCCCTTCTCTCTGGCCAGGAGGCGGAGGTCCAGTTCCTGCCGTACCGGCGAGGTGGTGTCCTCTGTAAGAACGGACAGGCGGATGGACAGCAGGGCGCGCGGAGCGTCCGCAGGGAGTAGAGCCTCCGCCTTCTTCAGGTCCTCCAAGAGGGCCAGGTCTGAGGCAGTCCACTCGGTCTCGACGGCATACGCGTTCATGGGCGGGAGCGTATGTATGGATGTAGCCCTGTGTCCATCTGCCCGCAGATGGACACCAGCATCCAGATCGGCCCGACCGGCAAGAAGCTCCTGCCGTTGTCGGTCGTGAAGTAGGCCGATCCCCTCGCGGGTGACAGCCCAGTGACGAAGGCCCGGTCCGGGAAGCCCCGGACCGGGCCTTCGCGCCATGTACGGCATGGATTACGGGAGGCACCAGCCTCCCGCGCACCAAAGCCGGCGAGGGCTGTCCGACCACCCTGATCAGGATTCCGGGACGGACCGTGGTGCTGGTGATCGTTTTGCCCGTACGCATGGTCCGGGACGCCCTGGTGACGGGCGCCCGCGCCGCCGGTCGCATCCTGCTGCGCCCCCTGGGCCGGGCCCTGTGACCTTGGTCTTTCGCGCACAGTGTGCACGCCGGTGGGATATTTCGTACGGGACGCCGTCCGGGCCCCCGCCAAGCCAGGGCCGCCGTCGAGACGGGACGCGCGGCCCGGGCGGCGCTGCGCACGGCACGCGAGACCGTGGCCCGGGCGCGCCGTGACGCATGGCGGGCACTGGTCGGCGGGCCGAGGGTGCCCGAGCCCCGGGAACCGGGGAGCCCCCTTGCGCGTACTCTGGGTAGTACAACGACTGTGCCCAGCGCGGCGCCCGGACCAGAGATCTCCTCGCTCGGAGAGAAATACGACGAGCGGGGGTGAGCCGGACCGGACACCCCGGGCCACCCGCATTTCGAGGGCGGCGTGCCACCGCGTCCGCCCCGCACCGAGGAGAAGAACCACTGGGCAAGCGACAGCCCGAAGGCCCGCCGCCCGCACCGGCAGTGCAGCGCATCCGACTGCGCTACACCAAGCGCGGCCGCCTCCGGTTCACCAGTCACCGTGACTTCCAGCGTGCCTTTGAGCGGGCACTGCGCCGCTCCGAGGTGCCTATGGCCTATTCGGCGGGCTTCACCCCGCACCCGAAGGTGTCGTACGCCAATGCCGCCCCCACCGGCACGGGCAGTGAGGCCGAGTTCCTGGAGATCGCCCTCACCGAGGACCGGGATCCGGCCGTCCTGCGCGAGCTGCTCAACGCCTCACTGCCGGACGGTCTCGATATCACCGACGCCGTGGAGGCCCGTACCTCGGGTCTCGCCGACCGGCTGACCGCCTCCATCTGGGAGCTGCGTCTCGACGGCGTCTCCACCGAGGAGGCCGCTGAGGCCGTGGCTGCTTTCAACGGGGCCGAGACCGTCGAGGTCCAGCGCCGTGCGAAGAACGGCATGCGGACCTTCGACGCCCGTGCTGCCGTGGTCGATCTGCAGGCCCGTGATCCACAGCCTGATAGGACCGAGGACAAGCCCTGTGCGATACTGCGGCTGGTTGTTCGGCACGTGACACCTGCCGTGCGACCTGACGACGTCCTGTCCGGTCTCCGCGTTGTGGCCGACCTGGCGCCGCCGGTTCCCGCAGCGGTGACCAGGCTGGCGCAGGGGCTCTTCGACGAGGAGTCCGGCACGGTGACCGACCCGCTCGCGCCCGACCGCGAGGCAGCCCCGGCCGCTCCACTCGCAGCCACCGGGACCGCCGTCGCGACGGCGCCGGAAGGTGCAGGTTCCGCGTAAGGCGGTCGTTGCAGCGCAGTCCTGCGACTCGGGAGCCACCTGGGTCGGGCCGCGCGATGACCCAATAAGACTTTCGCCAGGCCGTACGCACATCGCGTACGGAACCGGCGAGCCAGACATTGAGCTCCCGTGCGGCGCCCGCGCCCCGGACGGCGGTCTCGCGTACATCACGCGGACCGTGCCGGACCGGAACCAGACGCGGCGCCCGGGAGCCTGACGGGAGAACCGCCCGCATGCCCCAGTCCAACGAACCCGGCACGACCGGGAACGCCGAAGAGAACAACGCACCCGGAGACAAGCTGCCGCCGCGCCGCAGGCGCCGCGCCGCGTCCCGCCCGGCCGGCCCGCCGGTGGCGGACGCTCAGGGTGCAGCCGCTCCGGCCATACCGGCCGTTGACGCCGCAGTGTCCGACAACACCACCGCTGACGCCGAGAGCGCTCCGGCGGCAGAAGCAGCGCCGCCCGCGCGTGCGCGTCGTCGTGCCGTGCGCAAGGCGACCGCTCCGGCGGGTGCGCCGCAGGCCGCCGAGGCAGTAGAGGCAGTAGAGATCGTGGAGCCCGCAGCGAGCGCCGAGGTCACCGAGGCCGAGGTCGCGGCGCCGCCTGCGCGTGCGCGTCGTCGTGCGGTCCGTAAGGCGACTGCCCCGGCGGGTGCGCCGCAGGCCGCCGAGGCAGTAGAGACCGTGGAGCCCGCAGCGAGCGCCGAGGTCACCGAGGCCGAGGCCGAGGTCGCGGCGCCGCCTGTGCGTGCGCGTCGTCGTGCGGTCCGTAAGGCGACCGCTCCGGCGGGTGCGCCGCAGGCCGCCGAGGTCACCGAGGCCGCTGCCGAGCCCGAGACCGAGGCCGAGCCCGAGGCCGAGGTCGCGGCGCCGCCTGTGCGTGCGCGTCGTCGTGCGGTCCGTAA
>NZ_JBEOVN010000106.1:0-24991 GCF_040295565.1 Streptomyces sp. NPDC002785
CGTTCTCGAAGCTCGACTGATCTAACCTCCCGTGATCGAACCTCCCGTGGTCGAACCCCCCGTAGTCACACCCCCGGTGGTCGAACCCCCCGTAGTCACACCCCCGGTGACCACTCCCGCCGTCGATGAGCCCCTGCCCAACACTGTGCCGGTGGCCTCCACGGAGCCATTGAGTAACGGCTCGCAACTGGCCCACACCGGTGCCACTGACCTCGGCGTGGCTGTCGGCGCGAGCGCCGCGCTGCTGCTCGGTGGCGCGGTATTGATGCGTCGGGTCCGCCGCTCGCAGAGCTGATCCACGAATCAGTCAGCCGGGAGACGAACAGGTCCGGTCGGACAGCCAATGCTGTCCGACCGGACCTGCCGCGTTTACAGCACGCACCGCGTCCCTCGCCCGGCTCGTCGAGCACCTCATCGCCGGTGGTGTGCACGGACTGTTCGCACTCGGATCGACCAGTGAGGTCGCATACCTCACCGACGAACAGCACGGCACTGCGCTGGAGACCATGGTCGGCATGGCCGACCGCAGGGTTCCGGTGCCGGACGGCGTCATCTCCACGCCGCCCCGCGCGACCTCCTTCACCCCTACGACCGAGGCATGCAGCCGCACCCATGTGCCGGTCGGCCTTACTGGTGCAGGGAGACGCTGTGCGCCTCAGGACCCGATGCGCTCGAAGACCGCGGCGAGGCCCTGTCCGCCGCCGATACACATGGCCTCCAGGCCGTACCGGGCCTCGCGGCGGTGCAGCTCGCGGGTCAGTGTGGCGAGGATCCGGGCGCCCGTGGCGCCGACCGGGTGGCCGAGGGAGACGCCGGAGCCGTTGACGTTGATGCGCTGCTCGTGATCGGTGTCGCTGAGGCCCAACTCACTTGTACAGGCGAGAACTTGGGCGGCAAATGCCTCGTTGAGCTCGATCAGGTCGAGGTCGGCGAGGGTGAGTGAGGCACGGTCGAGGGCGGCCCGGGTGGCCGGGACGGGGCCGATACCCATGGTCGCGGCGGGCACCCCGGCGCGGGCGAAGGAGACCAGCCGGACCAGCGGGGTGAGGCCGAGCCGTTCGGCGGTGGCCGCGCTGGTCACCAGGCAGGCTGCGGCCGCGTCGTTCTGACCGCTGGCGTTGCCCGCGGTGACGGTCGCCTCGGGGTCGGACTTCGCCATGACCGGGCGTAGCGCGGCTAGCTGTTCGGCGGTGGTGTCGGGGCGGGGGTGCTCGTCGGCGGTGACGACCGTGTCACCCTTGCGGGTCCGTACGGTGACGGGGACGATCTCGGCGTCATACCGCCCCTCCATCACGGCACGCCCGGCACGCTGCTGCGAGCGCAGGGCGAGGGCGTCCTGGTCGGCGCGGCTGATGCCGTACGCCCGACGCAGGTTCTCGGCGGTCTCGATCATGCCGCCCGGTACGGGGTGGTTGACGCCGCCGGCGGTGACCCTGCCGCGGGCCAGCGCGTCGTGGAGCTGGAGACTGGGACCCTTGATGCCCCAGCGGCCTTCGTGCGTGTAGTACGGGGCGGCACTCATCACGTCGACGCCACCCGCGATGACGACCTCGCTGAAGCCGGCCCGGATCTGCATCGCCGCGTCGAGGACGGCCTGGAGGCCGGAGCCGCAGCGGCGGTCGATCTGGGCGCCGGTGACGGTCTCGGGCAGTCCGGCGTCGAGGGCCGCGACCCGGCCGATGGCGGGGGCCTCTGCGGACGGGTAGGCATGTCCGAGGATCACCTCGTCGACCGCGGCGGGGTCGACTCCGGTACGGGCGACGACCTCGGCGATGACGCGTGCGGCGAGTGCGGCCGGCGTCTGCTGTGCGAACACTCCGCCGAAACGGCCGATGGGGGTGCGCAGCGGTTCACAGATGACGACATCGAGCTGCTGGTCGGGCACGGCGTGACCTTTCGGTGGCGAGGGGCGTGTGCCGCCGACCCTTGCACCCGGCGACTGAGTCGGTCCAATATCCAGTTCACCCTGGTTCAAGACGTGGCGCGTCTCAATGGCGGCTTGCGCTGGTTCGGCCCCCGGCCGGACCCGTCGGGGTGGGCAGAGCTTCCTCCGCCACCGCGAGCACCGCCCGCAGAGCGGCGGAGGGGTTGTCGGCCCGCCAGGCCAGCGCCGCCCGGAGCCGGATGGGCGGTCCGGACAGGCGCCGGTAGACGAGACCGTTCTGCTGGATGTGCTGCACGGAGGTGACGGTGAGCGTCACGCCGACGCCTGCGGCGACCAGCGCCAGGATGGTGTACGAGTCGGGCGCCTCCTGCACCACACGTGGGTTGAACCCGGCGACCTCGCAGGCCCCGACCATCGCGTCGCGCACCGTGGAGCCGGTGTCGGCGGGGAAGGAGACGAAGGGCTCCTCGACGAGGGCGTCGATGGGGATTTCGTTCTCCGGCCGGGCGAGCCGGTGGTCGGAGGGCAGGGCGCACACCAGCTCCTCCTCGTCGATCACCCGGTACGCCACCCCCGGCCGGGTCACCGGCAGCCGGACGAACCCCAGGTCGAGCGAGCCGTCTGCGACCCGGTCGAGGGCGACATTGGCGTACGTCTGCCCCTTCATGACCAGTTCGAGGGCGGGGTGAGCGGCGCGCACGGCCCTGGTGAGCAGCGGCAGCGTCTCGTGGCTGGAGGCGCCCGCGAAGCCGATGGTGACCCGGCCGTACTCACCGCGGCCGGCCGACTTCGCGGCCCGCACCGCGGTGTCGAGGTCGTCAAGCACGGTCCGTACCGGCTGGAGGAAGGAGTCCCCCGCGCTGGTGAGTCGTACCGACCGGGTGTTGCGTTCGAAGAGCTGGACGCCCAGCTCTTTCTCCAGCTGCCGGATCTGCTGGCTCAGCGGCGGCTGGGCCATCTGCAGCCGCTTCGCGGCCCGCCCGAAGTGCAGTTCCTCGGCCACAGCGACGAATGCAGACAGATGACGCAGTTCCATGCCCGCTCCTCCGGTCACCGGCCGGTCCCCACCGGCCGGATTCATTAATCAGGCGTCTTGATGCGACCGTAATTTGATATTGGACAGCAATCAATAGTCGCTGACACGGTGGGACCACGCGCATACACAGGGCGCGCACGCAGAGCCGGAGGAACACCGTGGCGACGACGGACCGGAAAGACAAGACGATGTCGATGAAGGCGGCGATCGCCGCCTTCGTTCACGACGGTGGCACCGTCTGCCTCGAAGGCTTCACCCATCTCGTCCCCACCGCCGCGGGCCACGAGATCATCCGTCAGGACCGCCGGGACCTCACCGTCGTCCGGATGACCGCGGACATCGTGGTGGACCAGATGATCGCCGCGGGCTGTGTCTCGCGACTGGTCTCCTCCTTCGTGGGCAATTCCTCCGCCGGATCACTCGGCGAGCGGTCCGGCTGCCCGGTTCCGGCGGCGGCATCGAGGTGATGGCCAACTCCCGCGAGGCCTTCGTCGTGGTGCGCCGCCACAATCCGCGTTCTTTCACCGAGACACTCGACTTCTGCACCACCTCCGGCCCCGACCGGGCACTGACCAAAGGCATCCGGCCGCTGGGCGCCGGTGTCACCCGGGTCATCACCGAACTGGGCATCCTGGCCCGTGCGGGCATCGGCGAGGAGCTGCGGCTGCTCGCCGTACACCCGGGCGTCACCGTCGATCAGGTGCGGGCGGCCACCGGCTGGGACCTGCTGGTCGCCGACACGGTCGGGACCGTACCGCCGCCGACCACGGCCGAACTGCGGCTGCTGCGCGAGGACATGGACCCGGACCGCGTCTATCTTCGCTGAGACGAATCACATGTCACACCCCGAGAGGACCGCAACTGCCATGCGTATCAGGATCGTCGGCGCCGGGGCCATGGGCCGCGGCATCGCCCAGTGGGCGGCGACCGCCGGACACACCGTCGAGTTGTGCGACGTACGTACGGAAGCGGTGACGGCCGCCGTGGACTTCGTACGGTCCATGCTCGAACGGGCCGTACAGAAAGGCCGTATGTCCGCCGAGGACTCCGCCGCCGCCGTGGAGCGGCTGATCCCGCTGGACGACCCCTGGGGGGAGGGCCCGGACGTGGAGCTGGTCATCGAGGCCGTGCGGGAGGACCTCGGCACCAAGACGGAGGTCTTCGGCCGGCTGGAGCAGGCGCTGCCCGCGACGGCCGTCTTCGCGACCAACACCTCGTCCCTGTCGGTCACCCGGATCGCCGCGGCGCTGAAGGACCCGACGCGCCTGGCCGGGCTGCACTTCTTCAACCCGGTACCGCTGATGAAGATCGTCGAGATCGTGCCGGGCGCGGCCACCCGCCCGGAGATCCCGCCGGCCCTCACCGCGTTTGTCGAGGGTTGCGGGCACCGTGCCGTCACGGTCGCCGACACCCCCGGCTTCCTGGTCAATCACGCCGGTCGCGGCCTGGTGACCGAAGCCCTCGCACTGCTGGAGGAGACGGTCGCCGAACCGGCGGACATCGACCGGATCGCCCGTGATGTGCTCGGCCTGCGGATGGGCCCGTTCGAGCTGATGGATCTCACCGGTCTGGATGTGACGGCCGCGGTGATCGACTCGATCTGGCAGGGCTTCCGGTACGCGGACCGGCTCCGCCCCTCCTACCTCACCCCGAACCGGGTGGCCGCCGGGCTCCACGGCCGTAAGACCGGGCGAGGCTGGTTCGACTACGGCCCCGAGGCGCCCGGCCCCGCCCCGGAACCGCCGGTCACGGGCGACGCGGACCGCCCGGTGTACGTCCACGGCGCCGCACCTCAGGACCGGGACGCGGCCGCGCTGCGGCAGGCCCTGACCGCTGCGGGCGCCGTCGTCGAGACGGGCACGGAGCCGTCCGCCGACGCCCTCGTACTGGTTCCGGTCTGGGGCGTCACGGTGGCCTCCGCGCTGCCCGCACACCGGCTGCCCGCGGGGCGCACCTTCGGCGTGGACCCCCTGCCTCCGGCCGGCCGGCGCCGGGTGCTGGCCGTGACCCCGGCGGCGGACCCGGCCGCAGCGCGCGACGCCCGCGCGGTGTTGGCCCGGGCGGCGGACGGCGACGAGCCCTACGCGGTCTCGGTGGTACGGGACACGGCCGGCTCGGTCGCTCAGCGCCTGCTCGCCTCGATCGTCTCGGTCGCCGCATCGATCGCGGAGCGCTCCATCGCCACCCCCGCCGATATCGACCTGGCCGTCACGGCCGGACTCGGCTACCCCGTCGGCCCGCTGGCCTGGGGCGACCGGGTCGGCGCCGAACGGATGCTGGAGCTGCACCGGGCGCTGCACCGCACGACGGGCGACCCGCGCCACCGCCCGAGCCGCTGGATCACCGAACGCGCCCAGCTCGGTCTGGCGCTGACGGACCCGGGGACGTCACCTGCCGACTGCACGGCCTGTCCCGCGTCGTCGTGACGGCGGGGCGGGACCTGCCGGGGGCCGCAGTCCCGGCAGGTCCTGCCGTACACGGTCCGCGTCCTGGGCGATGTCCGAAGATCACAGCCCACGTCGGATCACAGCCCACGTCCGTTTCGTACAAGACCCGTGGCAGGGCACGGCCTACGGTCGGAACATGACTCCACGAATGGACGCGATCGGCATCATCACCGCGGATCTGGCCGCATCGCTCGCCTTCTACCGCCGGCTCGGCCTCGACATCCCCGCCGATGCGGAATCCGCACCTCATGTCGAAGTGACACTCCCGGGCGGGCAGCGCCTGCTGTGGGACACCGAGGACGTAATCCGCTCGTTCGACCCGGAATGGACCGCGCCGCGCGGCGGGGAACGTCTCGGACTCGCCTTCCTCTGCGACAGCCCGGCGGAGGTGGACGCGGTGTACGCCGAGCTGACCGGCGCCGGGTACCGGGGACATCTGAAGCCGTGGGACGCGGTGTGGGGGCAGCGCTACGCGACGGTCCTCGACCCGGACGGCTGCGCGGTGTCGTTGTTCGCGGGCAACGGCTGAGACCGGGTGGCTGCCCGGCCCCGTCACGCGGGCGTGAAGTAGGCGGTCAGGGTGGTCCCGGCCAGGTCGCGCATCTCCCGTGCGAGATGGGCCTGGTCGGTGCAGCCCGCCTCGACCGCCGCCTCGGCGTAGGGCGTTCCGGACCGGGCGAGGGTGAGCGCGCGCTGCAGCCGCAGGACCCGGGCGAGCATCTTGGGCCCGTAACCGAAGGCCGCGAGTGAGCGGCGGTGCAACTGCCGGGCGCCGAGGCCAATGGCCTGCGCGGTGTCCGCGACGGACCGCCCGGCGCCGAGCTGTGCGGCGACGGACCGCATCACAGGGTCCGGCGGTGCGGTGTCGGCAGCCCGCCGCACGGCAATCGTCTCCAGCGCGGCGGCGGGGTCGGGGGCTTCGGCGACGCGCTCGTTGAGTACGCGGACCAGCGCGCCCGGCCACAGATCCGCAAGGTCGACCCGGCGGTCGCGCAGTTCGTGCGCCGGTACTCCGAGGAGCGCGGGGGCCGTGCCGGGCGCGAAGCGGATGCCGGTGTACTGCCCACCGGTCCCGGCGGCCGACGTCTCGGCATGGGTGTCGGGGCCCGCGACGAGCAGCCGTCCGCCGATCCAGAGCAGGTCCATGCAGCCGTCGGGCAGCACCGGGTGGACCGATCCGCCCGAAACACTCAGTGTCCACACGGTCGCACCGTCGAACCGCGACGCCCACTCCTCGTACCTGTCACCCATACCCTCACGCTATTCCCGCAGGCGAACGGAATCAGCTTGCCGGGGGCGTCACACCGGCCGTACCCGCCGGGCAGCAGACGTCCTCAGTCGTGGGACGGGTGGTTCGACTTGTCCGACTCCTTGTCGCGGCTCGGCTGCAGCCTGGACTTCACATCGTCGGGCGGCAGGAACCTCGACCAGCGCTCCGGGAACTCGGACGGCATATAGGGACTGTCACCGTCGCCTTCGTCCCAGTCCCCGCCCTCGTTCTCCGCCTGCGTCCGCGCGACGAACTCCGCGGCCTGGGCCGCCCGTACCCGGTCATTGGCCGCACGTGCCGCGGCCGTCGCCAGCGAGGGCCACACCCGGTCGATCGCGGCATTGACCGCCGCTCCGACCAGCACCGCGAACGCGGAGATACCGATCCAGAGCAGGACGGCGATCGGGGCCGCCAACGAGCCGTAGATCGTGGGCCCCTCGACCGTACTGGTGAGGTAGATCCGCAGCAGGAAGCTGCCGAGCACCCACATCGCGAGCGCCACCAGCGCACCCGGCACGTCCTCGATCCACGGCGAACGGACCGGTACGGACACGTGGTAGAGCGTCGTCAGGAACGCGATCGACAGCAGAATCACCAGCGGCCAGTACAGAATGCTGATGACCTCGGTGCCCCACGGAATGAACTCCACGACCCGGTCGGGGCCGACCACGAGCAGCGGCAGCACGACGGCACCGAGCAGCAGCGCGACGACGTACAGCAGGAAGGCGAGCAGTCGCGTCTTGACGATGCCGCGCTGGCCGTCGAGGCCGTACATCACCGTGATGGTGTCGATGAAGACATTGACCGCGCGCGAGCCGGACCAGAGCGCGATGGCGAAGCCGATCGAGATGACATCGGGCCGGGCGCCGGTGGAGACGTCCGCCAGGAGCGGTTTGGCGAAGTCGTTCACACCCCGCTGGCTGAGCACCGTCTGCGCGGCATTGAGGATGTTGCGCTCGATGGAGGCGACCGTGGTGGTGCTGGTCCACTCGTCGACGTAACCGAGCAGCCCGATCAGGCCGAGGAGCAGCGGAGGCAGGGACAGCAGGGTGAAGAACGCCGCCTCGGCGGCGAGTCCCAGGATGCGGTACTCCATGCACGAGTTGATGGTGTCCTTGAGCAACTGCCAGACCATCTGCCGCTTCGATACGTTGCGGTAGAGGACTCGGGCCCGGTCGAGCCGACCCGGTGGCCGCTCGGGTGTTTCATTTGCTGCCTGCACGTCCTTACCGTATCGGCATGGCAGCCACCACCCACACAGTGTCCAACCAGGTACCGCCGCTGGTCGGCTACGACGTATTCGCCGCCGACCTCGCGCTCACCGAGGCGGTGCAACGTCACATGCCGCCCGAGCTTTTCGCCGAGGCCCGGGGCGAGCTCGGCGAGCTGGGCAGATCCGCGGGCTCCGCGCAGGTGCAGGCGTGGGGGGCGCAGGCGAACGAGAATCCGCCGGTGCTGCGTTCCCACGACCGGTACGGAAATCGCATCGACGAGGTGGAGTTCCACCCGGCCTGGCACCGGCTGCTGGGTCATGCGGTCTCCGCGGGTCTGACCGACGCCTGGGGCAGGCCAGGCGGTCACGTGCGGCGGGCAGCCGGGTTCCTGGTGTGGACGCAGGCCGAGGCGGGGCACGGCTGCCCGCTGTCGATGACGCACGCGGCGGTGCCCGCGCTGCGGACCGATCCGGCGCTGGCCGCCGTCTGGGAGCCGCTGCTGACCTCGACGGTGTACGAGCAGGGGCTGCGGCCCGTGGCGCAGAAGCCCGGTGCGCTCTTCGGCATGGGCATGACGGAGAAGCAGGGCGGCACGGACGTGCGGTCCAATACGACGCGGGCCGAGCCGCTGGCGGCTCAGGGCGAGTATCTGCTCACCGGGCACAAGTGGTTCTGTTCGGCACCGATGTCCGACGGCTTCCTGGTGCTGGCGCAGGCGCCCGCAGGCCTGACGTGTTTTCTGCTGCCCCGGGTGCTGCCCGACGGCACGCGCAACATGTTCGCGATCCAGCGGCTGAAAGACAAACTGGGCAACCGGTCCAATGCGTCGAGCGAGGTCGAGTTCGACGGGACGTGGGCGCGCCGGGTCGGCGACGAGGGCCGCGGGGTGCGCACCATCATCGAGATGGTGGCGGCGACCCGGCTGGACTGTTTGGTCGGTTCGGCGGCGCTGATGCGGCAGGCGGTGGCGCAGGCGATCCACCACTGTACGTACCGCAGCGCGTTCGGCGGGGTGCTGATCGAGAAGCCGCTGATGCGCAATGTGCTGGCCGATCTGGCGCTGGAGTCGGAGGCCGCGACAGTGCTGGCGCTTCGGCTGGCGGCGGCGTACGACGCCGATACGGAGAGCGAGCGGGCCTTCCTGCGGATCGCGGTGCCGACGGCGAAGTACTGGGTGACGAAGCGGTGCACGCCGATGGTGGGTGAGGCGCTGGAGTGTCTCGGCGGCAACGGTTACGTCGAGGAGTCCGGGATGCCACGGCTGCTGCGCGAAGCGCCGCTCAACTCGATCTGGGAGGGCTCGGGGAACGTACAGGCACTGGATGTGCTGCGGGCGCTGCAGCGCGAGCCGCTGGCGCTGAACGCGTTCCTCCAGGAGGTCGGCAGGGCGCGCGGCGCCGATCACCGGCTGGACGGGGCGATCAAGGACATGCTGACGGAGCTCGCCGATCTGAACGGGATCGAGGCACGGGCCCGTCGGCTGGTCGAGCGGATGGCTCTGGTGCTGCAAGGTTCGCTGCTGGTGCGCTGGGCACCGCCGGAGGTCGCCGACGCGTTCTGTGCATCACGGCTGGGAGGGGACTGGGGCACGGCATTCGGGACGCTGCCGCACAGCCTCGATCTGGCATCGGTCGTGGAACGGGCGCGGCCCGTCGAGCGTTAGGGGCGTGTTTCGAAAGACAGGCCCTGGCCGGAGAAGTACAGCAACGGAGGGTGGTGCTGCGCCGACACGGCACCACCCTCCATGCTGTGCATACCGGTCAGCGGGCCACAGGCTCCGCCGTACGGTGTTCCGTCACTCTCGTACGGATGCGCACCCCATCGCCAGGGTTGCAAAGGGTTGCAAAGGGTTGCAACCATTGTGCGGAGTGCGCGGTATCGGTCCCTTCGCAGCGGGCAGGATGGGCCCGCCGGGCCGTTGAGCCGGCTCCGGCATCTGGGGGGAATGAGAGTGGAGACAGGCGCTGCCGGGGTGACACGATCGGCTGCCCCGCAGTCCGTCCGGGCCACCCGCGGGGTCCACCGGGCCAGGGAGGCCAGGCTCGCGGGCGATCGTTCACCCGTCGTCCCGCGGGCCGAGATCGGCGCCTCGTGGGACCGGGTGCTGCGCAGCGGCCTCGACCCGGATCAGTCCACCGAGAGTGCGCTCCTGCAGATGAACGAGATCGAGCGCCGGCGGCGGACTTCGACGCTGGGCGAGGTGATGCCACTGCTGAGCGAGCGTCTGCTCCTCCTCGCCGACGCCGCCCAGCAGATCATGGTGGTCACCGATGCGGAGGGCCGGGTGCTGTGGCGCCAGGGCAACCCGGGGGTGCTGCGTCGGGCGGACACCGTCTGTCTGGCGGAGGGCGCGGCCTGGACGGAGGTGAGCACGGGGACGAACGCGATCGGTACGGCGCTCGTCTCGCGCGCACCGGTCCAGGTCCATGCGTCGGAGCACTTCGTACGCAGTCTGCACAACTGGACGTGTGCGGCGGCCCCGGTCCGTGATCCGCGGGACGGCCGGATGATGGGCGTCGTCGACATGAGCGGTGCCGCTTCCACGTTCCATCCGACGATGCTCGCCCTGGTCGGTTCGGTCGCCAGGCTGGCCGAGAGCGAGATCAGGAACAGGCATCTGCAAGCGATCGACCGGCTGCGTTCGGTGGCGTCGCCTCTGCTGTGCCGGATGGGCGGCCGGGCCCTCGCGGTGGACGCCCACGGCTGGCTCGCCGCGGTGACCGGGATGCCGCCGGTCGACCGGCTGCCGCTGCCCAAGTCGCTGCAGCCGGGCCGGGTGTGGCTGCCGTCGCTCGGTATGTGCCAGGTCGAGCCGCTGCCCGGTGGTTGGCTGGTGCAGGTCACGGACGGACCTTCGGACGGGGTGCCCCGCCGGGTGGTGCTGGACCTGAGCCGGCCGCGCGGGCTCACGGTCAATGTGGTGAGTGCGGTGGGCACCTGGACGCAGCGGCTCTCGCCGCGCCATGCGGAGCTGCTGTACGCACTGGCACTGCACCGCGAGGGGCGTACAGCATCCGAGCTGGCACAGGACATCTTCGGCGACGCGACCCGGACGGTGACGGTGCGTGCGGAGGTCTCGCGGATTCGCCGCCATCTCGCGGAGGTGCTCGCACACCGCCCGTACCGCTTCGGCGAGGGGGTGGAGGTGGAGGTGATCCAACCGGATCATCCGGCCGATCTGCTGCCGCGCTCGACGGCTCCGGTGGTGGTCAGGGCGCGTACGGCCGCATAGGGCCGCTCTTTCGCCGCTCGTGGAGGGCCCGCTGTCCGAGCCGCGGGACCGGCTTGGGCACCGGCCTCGCGGCATGGTTCCCTGGCAGTCATGAGCAACCCCGCGCGCACCGCTGCCACCACCGCCGAGGTGACCATCTGGTCCCTGGAACAGACCTCCCCCGACGATCTGCGCCCCGCCGCGGTCCCGGAGGGCGACGTGCGGATCGTGCGGTCCGAGGTCCCGCTGCCCGAGTTCAGCCGGTTCCTGTACACGGCGGTCGGCGGCGACATCCAGTGGACGGACCGGCTCGCGATGACGTATGCGCAGTGGCAGGAGGCCCTGAACCGGCCCGGGGCGGAGACCTGGGTGGCGTACGAGAACGGCACCCCGGCCGGATACATCGAGCTGGACCCGCAGGACGAGGGCATGGTCGAGATCATGTACTTCGGGCTGATCCCGGCCTTCCGGGGGCGCCGGATAGGCGGCCACCTGCTCTCGCACGGCGTCGCCCGCGCCTGGGATCTGGCGGAACGCTGGCCGGAGCGGACACCGACGAAGCGGGTGTGGCTGCACACCTGCTCCAAGGACGGCCCGCACGCCTTGGAGAACTATCTGCGGCGCGGCTTCAAGCTCTTCGACACGAAGGTGGAGCTGGAGCCCGAGGTGGCGACGCCGGGGCCGTGGCCGGGGGCTGCGCGGTAGCGCGCGGACAGCGACTCCCGGCGACAGGTCGGGAGATTGCGGCCATTACGGATGACCCGGCCCGGGCGGCGCGAGTGACGGGAACGACCCCGTCTCGCATGACGGGACAGTCTCGTCCATATCATGGATAGTGGTGGACTGGTCCGAGATGTGCGTGACACGCTTCCGTCATGCCTGGAACTGGAATTGCCTTGGTGAGTCGACGCCATGTCGACCTCGGCCGCGTGTCCAGCGCCATCTGTCCGGCGAGCTGAGGTTCCCAGCACCGCCGCGATCCCCCCTTTTCCTCTGCAAGCCCTGCGCACCGCCACGCCTCAGCGCGAGTGTGCAGTTCAGAGCCGCCCTCCTGCAGTCCGAAGGACGTACTGTCATGGCCGCTACCCCGGAACAGCATGCGACCACCACGCCCCGCCGCAAGGCCGGACGCCACCGTGGCGAAGGCCAGTGGGCCGTGGGGCACCACACTCCACTCAACGGCAATGAGCAGTTCAAGAAGGACGACGACGGTCTCAATGTGCGGACACGCATTGAGACGATCTACTCCAAGCGCGGATTCGACTCAATCGACCCCAACGACCTCCGGGGGCGCATGCGCTGGTGGGGTCTCTACACCCAGCGCAAGCCCGGGATCGACGGCGGCAAGACCGCGATCCTGGAGCCGGAGGAGCTGGACGACAAGTACTTCATGCTGCGGGTCCGGATCGACGGTGGCCGGCTGACCACCGAGCAGTTGCGGGTCATCGGTGAGATCTCGCAGGAGTACGCACGCGGCACCGCGGACCTCACCGACCGGCAGAACGTCCAGTACCACTGGATCCGGATCGAGGACGTACCGGCGATCTGGGAGAAGCTGGAGGCCGTCGGACTTTCCACCACCGAGGCGTGCGGCGACTGCCCCCGCGTGATCATCGGCTCCCCCGTGGCGGGCATCGCCGCCGACGAGATCATCGACGGAACCCCGGCGGTCGACGAGATCCACGACCGCTACATCGGCAACAAGGAATTCTCCAACCTGCCGCGCAAGTTCAAGACCGCGATCTCCGGCTCGCCGGTGCAGGACGTGGTGCACGAGATCAACGACATCGCGTTCGTCGGCGTGGTCCACCCCGAGCACGGTCCGGGTTTCGACGTCTGGGTCGGTGGCGGACTCTCGACCAACCCGCGGCTCGCCGAGCGGCTGGGCGTCTGGGTGCCGCTCGACGAGGTTCCGGACGTATGGGCCGCAGTCGTCGGCATCTTCCGTGACTACGGGTACCGGCGGCTGCGCACCCGCGCCCGCCTGAAGTTCCTGATGGCCGATTGGGGCCCGGCGAAGTTCCGTCAGGTGCTGGAGGACGAGTACGTGAAGCGTCCTCTGATCGACGGGCCCGCACCCGAGCAGCCCAGCAGCCGCTGGCGCGACCACGTGGGTGTGCACCAGCAGCAGGATGGTCGTTTCTACATCGGTTTCGCACCCAGGGTCGGCCGCGTGGACGGCTCCGCCCTGGCCAAGATCGCCGACCTCGCCGCGGCACACGGCTCGGACCGGCTGCGCACCACCGTCGAGCAGAAGATGCTGATCCTCGACGTCGAGCAGGACCAGGTGGACTCCCTGGTCGCCGGACTGGAGGCGCTCGACTTCCAGGTGAAGCCGTCGCCGTTCCGGCGCGGCACGATGGCCTGCACCGGCATCGAGTTCTGCAAGCTGGCGATCGTCGAGACGAAGGCGCGCGGCGCCTCGCTGATCGACGAACTGGAGCGCCGCCTGCCGGACTTCGGCGAGCCGCTCACCATCAACATCAACGGCTGCCCCAACGCCTGCGCCCGCATCCAGACCGCGGACATCGGTCTCAAGGGCCAGCTCGTCCTGGACGCCGACGGCAATCAGGTCGAGGGCTATCAGGTGCACCTGGGCGGCGCGCTGGGGCTGGAGGCCGGCTTCGGCCGCAAGGTCCGTGGTCTGAAGGTCACTTCGGCCGAGCTGCCGGACTATGTCGAGCGGGTGCTGAGCCGGTTCCAGGAGGAGCGTGAGGACAGCGAGCGGTTCGCGACCTGGGCGGCGAGGGCCAGTGCGGAGTCGCTGTCATGAGCGAGCGCGCCGCTCCGTTCCACTGCCCGTACTGCGGCGACGAGGACCTGCGCCCGCACGAGACCGGGCACGGAGCCTGGGAATGTGCTTCCTGCAACCGCGCGTTCCAGCTGAAGTTCCTTGGCCTTCTGAGCCGGGGACTGCAGCGCAACGACGTTGAACGGGACGGGATATGACGGACGATCTGCAAGGAGAACGCACGGCGGAGGAACTGAAGGAGCTGGCCGGACGCGCCGGCCGGGAGCTGGAGGACGCCTCCGCGCCGGAGATCCTCCAGTGGGCCGCCGACACCTTCGGCAGGAAGTTCTGCGTCACCTCGTCCATGGCGGACGCGGTCGTGGCGCACCTCGCCTCGCGCGCCTTTCCGGGTTTGGACGTGGTCTTCCTCGACACCGGTTACCACTTCCCCGAGACGATCGGCACCCGTGACGCGGTCGAGGCCGTGATGGACGTCGACGTCATCACGCTGACCCCGCGCCAGTCCGTTGCCGAACAGGACGCCGAGTACGGTCCGAAGCTGCATGACCGCGACCCCGACCTGTGCTGCAAGCTGCGGAAGGTCAAGCCCCTTGAGGAAGGCCTGACTTCGTACGCTGCCTGGGCGACCGGGCTGCGCCGCGACGAGTCCCCCAACCGGGCGAACACCCCGGTCGTCGGCTGGGACGAGAAGCGGCAGAAGGTGAAGATCTCGCCGATCGCCCGCTGGACGCAGGACGACGTCGATGCGTATGTGGCGGAGCACGGCGTCCTCACCAACCCGCTGCTGATGGACGGATACACCTCCGTGGGCTGCGCTCCCTGCACCCGCCGGGTGCTGGAGGGCGAGGACGCACGCGCCGGTCGCTGGGCCGGGCGGGGCAAGACCGAGTGCGGGCTGCACGGCTGATGACGACTGATCAGGAGACTTCGATGAGCGTGACGGAGACGGGAGCCACCATCTGGCTGACCGGTCTGCCGAGCGCGGGCAAGACCACCCTCGCGTACGAACTCGCCGGGCGGCTGCGCGGCGAGGGCCACCGCGTGGAGGTGCTCGACGGCGACGAGATCCGGGAGTTCCTCTCCGCGGGTCTCGGCTTCTCCCGCGAGGACCGCCACACCAACGTCCAGCGGATCGGCTTCGTCGCCGAACTGCTGGCGGCCAACGGTGTGAAGGTGCTGGTCCCGGTCATCGCCCCGTACGCGGACAGCCGGGACGCGGTACGCGAGCGGCACCAGGCCGAGGGCACCGCGTATCTGGAGGTGCATGTCGCGACTCCGGTCGAGGTGTGCTCCGTACGCGATGTGAAGGGCCTCTACGCCAAGCAGGCGGCCGGCGAGATCAGCGGGCTCACCGGGGTCGACGACCCGTACGAGGCGCCCGAGTCGCCGGATCTGCGGATCGAGTCGCACCGGCAGACCGTGCAGGAGTCCGCGGCGGAGCTGTATGCGCTGCTGAGCGAGAGGGGTGCAGCGTGACGACCGTCGCGACTGTGTCGGAAGGCACCGACAATCCGTACGCACTCAGCCACCTGGACTCCCTGGAGTCCGAGGCCGTACACATCTTCCGCGAGGTGGCGGGCGAGTTCGAGCGGCCGGTGATCCTGTTCTCCGGCGGCAAGGACTCCATCGTGATGCTGCATCTGGCGCTCAAGGCGTTCACCCCCGCGCCGGTGCCGTTCACGCTGCTGCACGTGGACACCGGTCACAACTTCCCCGAGGTGCTGGAGTACCGCGACCGGGCGGTGGCCCGGCACGGGCTGCGGCTCCATGTCGCCTCCGTACAGGAGTACATCGACGCCGGGAAGGTCCGCGAGCGCCCGGACGGCACCCGTAACCCGCTGCAGACCGTACCGCTGACCGAGGCGATCCAGCAGTACCGCTTCGACGCCGTGTTCGGCGGGGGGCGCCGTGACGAGGAGAAGGCGCGCGCCAAGGAGCGGGTCTTCTCGTTGCGCGACGAGTTCTCCCAGTGGGATCCCCGCCGCCAGCGCCCCGAGCTGTGGCAGCTGTACAACGGCCGGCACGCCCCCGGTGAGCACGTCCGGGTCTTCCCGATCTCCAACTGGACCGAGCTGGACGTCTGGCAGTACATCGCCCGTGAGGGCATCGAGCTTCCGGAGATCTACTTCGCCCATGACCGCGAGGTCTTCAACCGCTCCGGCATGTGGCTGACCGCGGGCGACTGGGGCGGCCCCAAGGAGGGCGAGCAGGTCGAGACCCGGCAGGTGCGCTACCGCACGGTCGGCGACATGTCGTGCACCGGCGCCGTCGACTCGGATGCGACGACGCTGGACGCCGTGATCAGCGAGATCGCCGCTTCCCGGCTCACCGAGAGGGGCGCGACGCGTGCCGACGACAAGATGTCCGAGGCCGCGATGGAAGACCGTAAGCGCGAGGGGTACTTCTAAGATGACCACACCCACCCAGCACGCAGAGCAGTTGTCGACCACCACCCTGCTGCGGTTCGCCACCGCGGGGTCCGTCGACGACGGCAAGTCCACCCTCGTGGGACGTCTTCTGCACGACTCCAAGTCGGTCCTCACCGACCAGCTGGAGGCCGTTGCGCACGCCTCGCGCAGCCGGGGCCAGGAGGCGCCCGACCTGGCGCTGCTGACCGACGGGCTGCGGGCCGAGCGCGAGCAGGGCATCACCATCGATGTCGCCTACCGCTACTTCGCGACGCCACGGCGCCGGTTCATCCTGGCCGACACCCCGGGGCATGTGCAGTACACCCGGAACATGGTGACGGGCGCCTCGACGGCCGAGCTGGCGGTCGTCCTGGTCGACGCCCGCAACGGTGTCGTCGAGCAGACCCGCCGCCATGCCGCGGTCGCCGCGCTGCTGCGGGTGCCGCACGTGGTGCTGGCCGTCAACAAGATGGACCTGGTCGACTACGCGGAGCCGGTCTTCGCCGCCATCGCCGAGGAGTTCACGGCGTACGCCGCCTCGCTCGGTGTACCGGAGATCACCGCGATCCCGATCTCCGCGCTGGCCGGCGACAACGTGGTGGAGCCGTCCGCCCACATGGACTGGTACGGCGGCCCCACCGTCCTGGAGCACCTGGAGACGGTGCCGGTCAGCCATGACCTCACCGCCTGCCACGCCCGCTTCCCCGTCCAGTACGTCATACGGCCGCAGACGGCCGAGCACCCGGACTACCGGGGCTACGCGGGCCAGATCGCGGCCGGTTCCTTCCGTGTCGGCGAGGCCGTCACCATCCTGCCCTCGGGGCACACGTCGACGGTCACCGCGATCGACGCGCTCGGCGAGAACGTGGACATCGCCTGGGCACCCCAGTCGGTGACGATCCGGCTGGCCGACGACATCGACATCTCGCGCGGCGACCTGATCGCACCGGCCGACGACGCACCGGCGGTCACGAGGGACGTAGAGGCGACCGTCTGCCATGTCGCCGACCAGCCGCTCACCGTGGGCCGGCGGGTGCTGCTCAAGCACACCACCCGCACGGTCAAGGCGATCGTCAAGGACATCCCCTCGCGCCTCGCACTGGACGACCTCTCCCAGTACCCGGCACCCGGCCGGCTCGTCGCCAACGACATCGGCCGGGTCGTCGTCCGCACCGCCGAACCCCTGGCGCTCGACGCGTACGCGGACTCCCGGCGTACCGGTTCCTTCCTCCTGATCGACCCGGCGGACGGCACCACGCTCACGGCCGGCATGGCCGGTGCCTCGTTCGCCGCCGCGGCCGAGCCCGAGGCCGCGGCAGCGGCCGGCGAAGACGCCGAATGGGACTTCTGATGAGTATCGACATCTACACCACGTTCGCGAAGGAGGGCGGCCGCGTCGGCAGCGGCGCCCTCGGCAGCGGCCAGGGCGGGGTCGCGCGATGTGCGCGATGACGTACGCGCACTGCCTGCGCGCCCGCTTGCACCAACCGCACCGCCTGCACCGCCAGTTCAGACGAAGATCTGCCGACTTCCCGGCCGCGTCCCCGTAATTTCCGAGGGATGCGAGCACCGGGCCGACGAGAGGAACACCTCCCGTGCCTGCCCCCCGTGCCACGCTCCGCCGCAGCCTCGTAGCTGCCACCGCCCTGCCGCTGCTCGCCGTCGCACTCACCGCCTGCGGCTACGGCTCCGAGGCGAAGGGCGACGGCCCCAAGAAGCCGGACGTCGCCGCCGACGCGAAGAAACTCTCCACGGACACCGTGCGGATCGGCTACTTCCCCAATCTCACACACGCCACGGCGCTGGTCGGCGACCAGAAGGGGATCTTCCAGAAGGAACTGGGCGGCACCCGGCTGAAGACCTCGCAGTTCAACGCCGGCCCCTCCGAGATCGAGGCGCTCAACGCCAAATCGATCGACATCGGCTTCATCGGCCCGTCGCCCTCCATCAACGGCTTCACCAAGTCCAGGGGAAAGAGCCTGCGGATCATCGGCGGTTCGGCATCCGGCGGGGTGAAGCTGGTCGTCGACCCGAAGAAGATCAAGACCCTGGACGACCTCAAGGGCAAGAAGATCGCCACTCCGCAGCTCGGCAACACGCAAGATGTGGCCTTCCTCAACTGGATCTCCGAGAAGGGCTGGAAGGTCGACGCCCAGAGCGGCAAGGGCGAGGTCTCCGTGGTCCGTACGGACAACAAGGTGACCCCGGACGCCTACAAGTCCGGTTCCATCGACGGCGCCTGGGCCCCCGAGCCCACGGCGTCCAAGCTGGTCGCCGAGGGTGCGGAGGAACTGCTCGACGAGTCGACGCTGTGGCCGGACAACAAGTTCGTGATCACGAACATCATCGTGTCGCAGAAGTTCCTGAGTGAGCACCCGGACGTCGTGGAGGCGGTGCTGCGCGGCTCGGTGAAGACCAACGCCTGGATCAACGCCAACCCGGACAAGGCGAAGGCCTCCGCCAACGCCGCGCTCGAGAAACTGACCGGCAAGGCGCTGCCCGCCGGCGTCATCGACCCGGCGTGGAAGTCGATCCAGATCACCGATGACCCGCTGGCCGCCACGCTCGACGCACAGGCCGAGCACGCGGTGAAGGCCGGTCTGCTGGAGAAGCCGGACCTGGCGGGCATCTACGACCTGAAGCCGCTGAACAAGGTCCTGAAGGCCGCGGGCAAGCCCGAGGTCGCCGACGCCGGTCTCGGCGTCAAGTAAGACCGCCCGAGCCCGTACCCAGGATTCCCAGGAGGTGACGACCATGGCGACCACCCTCACCGAGGCCGAGGACCGTACAGCGGTCGGGCGCGCCGCCCGTATCGCACATGTCTCCAAGTACTTCGGCGGACCAAAGGGGCAGCAACTCGTCCTGGACGACATCACGCTCGATGTCGCACCGGGCGAGTTCGTCACCCTTCTGGGGGCCTCCGGGTGCGGTAAGTCGACGCTGCTCAATCTGGTGGCCGGACTCGACCGGCCGACCGCGGGGTCCATCGAGACCCCCGGCGGGCGGCCGGCCCTGATGTTCCAGGAGCACGCCCTGTTCCCGTGGCTGACCGCGGGCAAGAACATCGAACTCGCGCTGCGGCTGCGTGGCGTACCCAAGTCGCAGCGCCGCACGGAGGCGGAGCGGCTGCTGGAACTCGTGCGGCTGGGCGGGGCGTACGGGAAGCGTGTGCATGAGCTCTCGGGCGGTATGCGGCAGCGGGTGGCAATGGCCCGGGCCCTCGCCCAGGACAGTCGACTGCTGCTGATGGACGAGCCGTTCGCCGCTCTCGACGCCATCACCCGGGATGTGCTGCACGACGAGCTGACCCGGATCTGGCGCGAGACGAACGTCTCGGTCCTCTTCGTCACACACAATGTGCGCGAAGCGGTGCGGCTCGCCGAGCGGGTCGTCCTGCTGTCGTCCCGCCCCGGCCGGATCGCCCGCGAGTGGACGGTCGACATGGAGCAGCCGCGCCGTATCGAGGACGCCGCAGTCGCGGAGCTGTCTGTCGAGATCACCGAACAACTGCGTGGGGAGATCCGCCGTCATGGCCGGCACTGACACGAAGCCCGACGACCTGGCCGGTCTGGAAGCCGGGCTCGACGCGCTGGACGCCGTGCAGGTGCGCCGCACCCCCGTGCGCGAGGTGCTGCTCAGCAAGGTGCTGCCCCCGGTCCTCGCGGTGGCGCTGGTGATCACCGTCTGGCAGCTGCTCGTCGAGGCCCAGGTCACCGACGACTACAAGCTGCCCTCACCGGCCGCGGTGTGGAACAGCGCGGCCGACATGTGGCTGCAGGGGACACTCCTGGAGGTCGTCTGGACCAGCATCTCGCGCGGTCTGCTCGGCTTCCTGATGGCCGTGGCCATCGGTACGCCGCTGGGTCTGCTGGTCGCCCGGGTGAAGTTCGTACGGGCCGCGATCGGCCCGATCCTGTCCGGGCTGCAGTCCCTGCCGTCGGTCGCCTGGGTGGCGCCGGCCGTGATCTGGCTCGGGCTGAACGACAAGATGATGTACGCCGTGATCCTGCTGGGCGCCGTCCCCTCGGTCGCCAACGGGCTGGTCTCCGGCGTCGACCAGGTTCCGCCGCTGTTCCTCAGGGCGGGCCGTACGCTCGGCGCGACCGGGCTGCGCGGGACCTGGCACATCGTGCTGCCGGCCGCGTTGCCCGGCTATCTGGCCGGTCTCAAGCAGGGCTGGGCGTTCTCCTGGCGCTCGCTGATGGCCGCCGAGATCATCGCGTCCTCCCCCGATCTCGGCCTGGGGCTCGGTCAGTTGCTGGAGAACGGCCGCAACAACGCGGACATGCCCGGCATCTTCCTCGCCATCATCCTGATTCTGTTCGTCGGCGTCGCGATCGACCTGCTGGTCTTCAGTCCGCTGGAGCGGTGGGTGCTGCGCAGCCGCGGCCTCCTCGTCAAGAACTGAGCCACGCCATGTCCGCCCCGGTCCTCCTCGTCATCGCCCACGGCAGCCGCGACCCACGGCACGCGGCGACCGTGCACGCGCTCACCGCGCGGGTACGGGCGCTGCGGCCGGGGCTGTGTGTGGAGACCGGTTTCCTGGACTTCAACGCACCTTCGGTACCGCGGGTGCTGGAGCGGCTGGCGGCACAGGATGCGGAGGAGGTCATCGCGCTCCCCCTGCTGCTCACCCGGGCCTTCCACGCCAAGTCCGACATCCCCACGGTCCTGCACGAGGCCCGGACCGGACTGCCCCGGCTGCGCATCCGGCAGGCTGAGGTGCTCGGACCGTCGCCCCTGCTGAATTCGGCACTGGAGCGGCGGCTGTACGAAGCCGGGGTCCGTCCCGGTGACCGCGGCTCGACCGGGCTGGTCCTGGCCTCGGCAGGCTCCACAGACCCGGAGGCGATCGCGGTGATCGCTGAAATCGCGCGGGAGCTGCGGCACACCGGTTGGTGCGCCGTGCGGCCTGCGGTCGCCTCCGTCGCATCTCCCGCCGGGTTCCCCCGCACCGAGGACGCGGTACAGGCCCTGCGGGCCGAGGGTGTACGGCGGGTGGCGGTGGCCCCTTATGTCATCGCACCCGGCCGGCTCCCGGACCGTATCGCCGCAGGTGCGGCGGGGGCGGACGTGCTGGCCGATGTCCTGGGCGCGTCACCGGAGTTGGCGCGGCTGCTGCTGACCCGGTACGACGAGGCCCGCGTCCCGCTCGCACGGCCGGCGTCGCTCAGCGCGTAGAGGTCGGCGCGTAGAGGTCGGCGCGTAGAGGTCGGCGTTCATCAGCCCACGTCCAGGCTGCCTGTGCGGGTCCGCTTGAGTTCGAAGAAGTCCGGATTCCCGGCAAGTACCCGGAAGCTGTCGAAGAGCCGCGCCGCCTCCTCGCCACGCGGCACGGCCCGCAGGACCGGCCCGAACCAGACCGAGCCGTCGACATGGATCGTGGGTGTACCGACGTAGGCGTCCGCCTCCGGGTCCTTGCCGGCGTCGTGGCTGCGCCGCAGTGCCTGGTCGTACGTCTCCGAGTGCGCGGCAGCACTCAGCGCGGCGGGCAGACCGAGCTGGGCGAGGGACTGGGCGATCACCTCGTCGAAATCCTCGTTCTTCTGCTGGTGGATGCGGCTGCCCAACGCGGTGTAGAGATCGCGGAGCACTGCATCACCGTGGTCGGCGGCTGCCGCGACCGCGACCCGCACCGGGCCGATCGACTTGTCGACCAGTTCCCGGTACCAGTCGGGGAGTTCATTGCCGATGTTGTGCAGATAGAGGCTCATGACGTGGAAGCGGAGCTCGATGTCGCGCTGCCGTTCCACCTCCAGCATCCAGCGGGAGGTGATCCAGGCGAACGGGCAGGCCGGGTCGAAGTAGAAATCGACGGCGGTCCTGCCCGTCTCCTGGGTGCGGTGAGTTGTCATGCGTCGAGCCTAGCCAGGCATTGGCGTACTGGCCTGGGCCATTCACGAGCCACTCGACCGGGCCACTTTCAGACCCCGGTCCAGTGCGGGTCGCGTCCGCTGCGGGCCAGTGCCCGTTCCAGCACGGAAGCCGATGCGGGCACCGTCACCTCGTCGGCGAAACCACTGTACTGCCGGTAGAGCGCGGCGTTGCCGTCCACGACGTCGAGGACGTAGGCGGCCGCCTCGTCGGAGAGCCGGAGCTCCTCGCCGATGGCGCGGGCCACGTCCCAGGTGTGCAGGACCGTCTCCTCGATGAGCATCGCGGCGATCTCGGAGGCCGGGCAGGTCGAACCCCCGAGATCGATCTCTCCCTCCCAGACCGCCGGGTCCGACCAGGCGGCGACGGCGCGGTCCAGCTGCGCCGCGTACTTCTGCGCCCAGTCGGCGTCGGCGGTGAAGTCGCGGGTGGTGAGCTCGTCGGGGAGATCCTTGCGCAGGGCGCGGTGTTCCAGGCCGTAGGAGGTGTAGAGCACCCAGTGGTTGACGAGCCCGCGCAGGTCCCAGTCGCCGCAGGGTGTGGTGGGTACGTCGAGCTGTTCGGTGCTGATGGAGCGGGCGATACGGGCCGCCTCGGCAGCGCATTCGGTCATATGAGCGTGCTCGTTCTTCATACCCCCCACGCTAAGGGCTGTCCCGTAATCCCTGGCGGGACAGCCCTTAGTGTTCCCGTTATGTCTTCCACGTCACACGCTCTCGACGATGTGTTCCTGCTCGGCGGCGAGCTGCCTGTTCGCCGTCTCGGCTACGGCACCGCCCAGCTGACCGGACCCGGATACTGGGGGCCGCGTGGGGAGCGGCAGGATGCCGTGGCCGTACTGCGGGCAGCCGTCGAGCGGGGTGTCACGCTCATCGACACCGCCGACAACTACGGCCCGGGGCTGGCCGAGGAGCTGGTGGCCGAGGCACTCCACCCGTATCGCGAGGATCTGGTGATCGCGACCAAGGGTGGTGTGGTGCGCACAAGCGACAGTGCCTGGCACGTCGCGGGCCGTCCCGAGCAGTTGCGGGCAATGTGCGAGGCCAGTCTGCGGCGGCTGCGGACCGACCGGATCGACCTCTACCAGCTGCACCGGCTGGCCCCGGACGTACCCATGGCCGACCAGCTGGGCACCCTGGATACGCTGAGGCAGGAGGGTAAGATCCGGTACATCGGTCTGGACACCCTCACCGCCGACCAGCTGGAGCAGGCTCTCTCTCTGACCGGGATCGCCTCGGTGCAGAACCGCTTCAATCTCCTCGACCGTTCGTCGGACGCGGTACTGAAGGTGTGCGAGGCCCACCGCCTGGCTTTTCTGCCCTGGTTCCCACTGGCCAACGGTGCTCTGACCGGCGAGGCAGCCGCAGCGCTCGCCGGTGTCGCCGATCGGCACGGTGCCACCCGCGGGCAGATCGCCCTCGCCTGGCTGCTGCACCGCTCCCCTGCGCTGTGCCCGACTCCGGGCACCGGTTCGCCCGTCCATCTGACGGAGAACCTGGGGGCGCGGGAGATCCGGCTGTCCGCCGAGGACATGAGCTGCCTGGAGGCGCTCGCACCCGCATGAAGGAGTACCCGCACGTACCACCGCCTCTGTTCCCGCCCCGGCCGGTGCTTCCGGTTCCCCCGCCGCCGTCCCGGTGATCCGGGCCGAGGGGGTCTCGCTCGTACGGGAGGGCAATGTCCTGCTCGACTCGGTCTCCCTGACCGTACGCGGCGGTGAGCACTGGGCCCTGCTCGGTGCCAACAGGGCCGGAAAGAGCACGCTGCTGGGACTGCTCGGCGTGGTCAACCACCCCACCAGGGGGCTCGGTCGAGGTGCTGGGGCGCACCCTGGGGCGGGTCGATCTGCGGGAGCTGCGTTCGCTGCTCGGGCATGTCAATCCGCGCCATCCGCTGCGCTCGCGGCGTCGCTGAACGGCGTGGCCTGGTGGAAGTAGAGCGCCCAGCCCGCGCCGTTCAGTCGCCACAGCGAACTGCGGTGGGCGAGGTGCCCCTTCGTCTCGGTGTCGTAGGTGAGGTGGACGAATTCGTCGTCCAGCTGGACTCCGTGCATCCGGGACGCGGTGAGCGGGCCGGGGCGGGGGGCGTTCTCGGCGGTGAGCGAGGCGATCATCGTGTCACGGTCCCAGACCCGGCCTGTGGAGTCGATCTCGCGGTACTCGGGGTGCAGCACCTGGGAGAGGAGTACGGCGGAGGCGCGTACCACCGGGTCGAGGAGGCGGAGCTCGCCCTCCACCGCCGCGGCCACGCCGGGGGGCGGTTCGCTCACGTGCGGGCTCCGTCGTGTGCGGTGCCGGTCGGCGCGGTCATCTCCAGCAGCTTGACCACGGTGTTCCAGTTGCGCGAGGTGGCCGTGATGCCCTTGGTGAGGGCGGGCCGGGACAGTACCTCGGCGAGTTTGGAACGGCCCAGTCCGTCGGGGGCGTAGAGGTAGAGCGCGCGGTCGCCGAGCCGGAACTCCTCGGGGAGGAAGGCCGCCGGGTCGATCCCGGCGAAGCGGTCGGCGTCGACCGGCTGCCCGTAGTAGGTGATGTGCAATTGCTTGCCTTCGAGTTCGGCGGACGGGAACGGGCAGGCCGCAGCAACTGCCGCAAGGTAGGCACTGTCCCGGACCAGGCAGGGGACCGGGAAGCCGAACTGCTTCTCGATCGCCTGCTCCAGTTCGGCGGCGAGTGCGTTCTCGTCGTCCGACGCGCTGCTGAAGACGGCGTTGCCGCTCTGCAGATGGGTGCGGACGTCGCCGTGTCCCAGTTCGGTGAGCAGCGTGCGGAGTTCGGCCATCGGGACCCTCTTGTGGCCGCTCACATTGATCCCGCGCAACAGTGCTGCGTACATCGTCATGGGCACACCATAGGACGGTCTCTCCGCACGGAGCGGCCGCCGCGCCCCGTGGG